>SLPZ01000259.1 GCA_007131725.1 Balneolaceae bacterium | reverse complement strand
CTTAAAAAGCCAAATATGGGTGGAAGCGACTCGCCATGCCCTAAACAGTATGAGCAAGTTATCCACAACACCACAGAAATATGCCAGTCTAACGGCATGATCAATGCGTAACTTCAGTTAATTTAATATCAATCAAAAAAGAAAGGTGCATAAAATGCTAAAAAATAGCCTATATGCTGTAATCATTGCCATTCTCATGTTATACATGATAAATGATACATACGCCCAAAGAGGAAATCAAACATTGACTTATTCATTAGAGTTAAGCGAAAGAAATTATAATTCACTGGCAAACCGGTTTAGTGAAAGGGGAATTTCTGCTGCTGATTTAAGCCGGTGGCTTGCAGATAATGTGACAGTTCAGCCTGTAGTGTCTCAGCAAGCCAGGCAGCGTCCACAAAGGAGGAGTATTCAGAGTAGTTTGTCGGTATTGATTATTGGGCAAAATGGAATTATTGGACAAAATGAAACAACATTTGAGTCTCCCAACAGGACGACAAATCTGGGTAGGCTATTAAGCCCTGCTGTGATATCACGTACAATTCAGTCTGCTTTGCCGGGCGGTGGAGGGCAGGCCTCTGAAGATTCATTTTTTCCGGGGGACTCTTACTTTCCGGGTGACTCTTACTTTCCAGGGGATTCTTATTTCCCGGGCGACTCATATGAACGAACAAAAAACGATATACAAAGAACAATAACGAATATTTCTCAACGAACTATTGGCTCAGGCGGAGGTGCAGGTTCGGGTAAAGTAAAAATTGTTATTCTATATACCCCGGCCAGCGAACGATATAGAATCCCGGTGAACCCGGGGGTTGTTGGTTTCGTATTTAGTGGAGAATAAGCACAGTTTTGAAAGGCTAAAAAACCCGTTGAAAACAGGTGTTGAATTGCCAGATAGTTTGAAATATTGAGACCTCCAGGGTTTCCCCTCCTGCGCTAAATCATCGGAGGGCAGGCAAAACCCTGGAGGCCTTGCTTATATCACTTTCCAGCTCTTTATTCCGTCCCGAATCACTTCTGAAAGACGGCTCACCGGCACACGATCCTGTTTCATGTCGTCACGGTATCGGATAGTCACGGTATTATCTTCGAGGCCGTCAAAATCTACCGTAACACAGAACGGGGTGCCGGCTTCGTCCTGCCTGCGATAGCGTTTGCCGATGGAACCCGATTCATCATAGAGCACAGTAAACTCTTCCTTCAGCTCTTTTTCTATTTTAGAAGCGAGCTCTTTCAGTTCCGGCTTTTTGATAAGCGGGAAAATTCCAACTTTGGTCGGAGCCAGCTTCGGGTGCATCTTCAGCACCGTGCGTGTATCACCGTCCACCTCTTCCTCGCGGTAGGCATCGCAAAGTATCATAAGCATGGTTCTGTCGAGGCCAACCGATGTTTCAACCACATAGGGTGTGTACCGTTTTTGCTCTTTTTGATCGTAATACTCCATCTTTTTGCCGGAATATTCATGATGCCGGGAGAGGTCATAATCAGTCCGGTTGTGGATTCCCTCCACTTCCTGCCAGCCAATCGGATATTTGTACTGGATATCGGCAGCCGCCCTGGCGTAGTGGGCCAGTTTATCTTCGGGGTGAGGTTCTGCACGCAGATGCTCTCCGCGAACCCCTAAATCCTTGTGCCATTCCATCCGCTTTTCAAGCCATTTGTCGTACTCCTCACCATCGGTTCCGGGCTCAACAAAATACTGCATTTCCATCTGTTCAAATTCTCTCATCCGAAATACAAACTGACGGGCAACCACCTCGTTACGGAATGCTTTTCCGATCTGAGCGATACCGAATGGAATCTGCACACGGGCGGTATCCATCACATTTTTGTAGTTCACGAAAATGCCCTGCGCGGTTTCGGGCCGCAGGTAAATCACATCATCCTCATCTTTCGTAACGGCACCGTAGTGTGTTTTAAACATCAGGTTAAACTGGCGCACCTCGGTCCAGTCGAAAGCCCCGGATTCGGGGGCGCGGATCTCCTCGTTCATGATGATTTCGTAAAGGTCTTCACACAATCCTTTCCGCGTGCCGCTTGTATCCAGCAGGTTTTGCAGTTCATCTGCTTTGTCAGCATCGCCATTTTCTCTCAGTTTGAGGATATGCTGTTCAATGAGCATATCAGCGCGATATCGTTTTTTCGACTGCTTATCATCGATCATAGGGTCGTTAAATCCTTCCACATGGCCGCTGGCCTCCCAAACTCTCGGGTGCATAAAAATGGCCGCATCAACTCCAACAATATTATCGTGAACCTGTGTCATCGCCTTCCACCAGGCATTCTGTACATTTCGCTTCAGTTCAATTCCAAGCGGGCCGTAATCGTACACGGCACTCAGGCCGCCATAAATTTCTGATGATTGAAAAATAAACCCTCTCGATTTTGAGAGAGAAACAATTTTTTCAAGACTGTCTAAGTGAGTTACTGGCATGATGGAAGTTTGGGTTAAGCATTATTTATAAAGCCCGGGAAAATATATTTGATCAAAAATAACCGGGATAATTTGTTCAATCTCCAAAGATAACAATTTTCTGCTGTTTGATGAACAGATTGTCTGAATGATTCCGTATTTTTCAGGTTTTGAAAACTTTATAAAATCAAAGTCAACACAAACCATTTCTAAAAATGCCAAATTATAATGTCGGAATTCTGGGAGCCACGGGAGCGGTTGGCCAGAAATTTATCCGCCTTCTTCAAAATCATCCCTGGTTTACCATAAAAGCACTGGGTGCATCCGGGCGCTCAGCCGGAAAAAAGTATCAGGAAGCTGCCAACTGGGTAGAAGATGTAGCAATGCCAGAATCTGTATCAGGACTGATAGTGAGAAACTGCAAATCGGAAGAATTTCATGATGTGGATTTTGTATTCTCCGGGCTCGATTCGTCCGTAGCCACTGAAATTGAAGCAGACTTTGCCGGGACAGGAATTCCGGTGATAAGCAATGCAAAAAATTACCGTACTGACCCCACCGTGCCGCTGTTGGTGCCGGAAGTGAATCCCGATCATATTGCTCTTATAGAAAAACAGAAATTTTCTGATGACGGAAAAGGCTGGATTGTTACCAATCCCAATTGTGTGGCCATCCCGCTTGCCATGAGCCTGAAGCCGCTGCATGACCGTTTCGGGATTGACTCCGTGGTGCTTACTTCGCTTCAGGCAATCTCAGGAGCCGGATATCCCGGAGTTCCAAGCCTGGATATTCTGGGGAATGTGATTCCGCTGATCGGGGGCGAAGAACCCAAAATAGAAGCAGAGCCTCTGAAGCTTCTTGGTGAATTAAAAGATGGAGTAATTGAACATGCCGATTTTCCCGTTCAGGCAACAGCCACGCGGGTTCCCGTGATTAACGGCCATTTATTGTCGGTTACAGTTAAATTCAAAGATGCACCCTCCGATTTTTGGGAGGTGAAAAAAGCATTTCAGGAATGGAAAAGCCCCATTGCGGGTTTGGATCTCCCCTCAGCGCCGGAATATCCGCTGCACGTTCATGAAGATGAGCGGTACCCGCAGCCCCGGCTCCACGCCGACAGTGCAAAAGGAATGCAGACAGCCATCGGGCGGGTACGCCCTGCCAATGTGATGGATGCTGCCTATATCGCCATGGCGCATAACACCGTGCGCGGGGCTGCCGGTGGTGCGATCCTGAACGCAGAACTTCTTGTAAAGAAAGAATATATAAGTTCATAGTTGAGCTTTCTAATTCAGTAAAACTTATAAAATTAAGGGTGCAGGCATTGTTGTTTGCACCCTTTTTTTATGGTTGCACAGTGATTATTTGATCTGAAGTTCAAGAAAATCCGTTTTAGCGAGATTGTTAGAAAATTGTTTTCTGAAAAATTAAGTTTTTAGATCTGAAGCTAATGCCTTTTTGGACCCACCCCCATCCCCTCCCTATCACACCAAAAAGCGGTGTGACAAGGAGGGGAGTTCTTTAATACATTCCAATACCCAAATAGTTTGATGTCACTATTAATTGATACGGTATTTTCCTCGACACTGGCGCAAGTGTCCCGCCTGTCCCCGTGGGGCTTGTGCCTTTTGAGCCTGTACCTTTGGTGCTTGAGCCCGATGGAGAGCTTTTTTAAAAAAATAAAGTTTTTAAAAAAATTCTGTAAGGGATTGCGTTTTTTCGGTTCATACATATGAGAACACGAACACAAAGAGAAAAATGAGGAGTGATTGAGCACACTCCTCAAAGTCCTTCCGGGAATTGTGGTGGATAACCACAATTCCCGATTTTTTTTGGTGAAATTAAATTGAGTCATTAGGCCATAAATAGTATGTTAGAAGAACTTTCAAAAAAACTATTGAATACCTGTTTGTATTATCGCTGCTAACCGCCTCATACTGCTACTAATCGCACTATTTCTGTCAATTGCCACTTCGGTGACTGCACAACAAATTGTGTTCGAAGAAACCTTCGACTATACCGATGATGCAGATTTCCAGGCCAATTCGCCGTGGTCAGGGGATTTGGAGGATTTTACTTTCATTACGGAAAATGGGAATCAGTTGTTGAGGTTGGATAATGATGAAGCATCTGGAACAGCTAATAGAAGTCAACTCAGAGCACCATCAACAACTGCTTATGGTGCATGGGAATTCTATTACAGACAGGATACAAATCCTACAAATGCTAATCGTTCTCTTTTTATTTTAGTATCTGATATTGAAAACATAAATATTTTTACTCCAGATGAAAGTCAGGTAGATGGCTATGCTGTTAGAGCTGGAGAGAATGGTGATGCACCTTTTCGTCTAGTTAGGCTTAATAATGGAAATCAGACAATTATTACTTCCTCAGAAACGCTCATTGAAGATGGACAAGGATATCAAGTAAGGGTCACAAGAGAAGAAAATGGAGATTGGCAATTACATGTAAGTGAGGGATATGCAAGTTCACCTCAAGCCGATTCACCTGTAGTAAATGACAACACGTTCACAGAATCTTCTTGGTTTGGAATTTTATCGGTTTATTCTTCAGGAAATTCTGATAATTTCTTTTACGATAACATTATCATCTCCGAAGAATCCGATGAATTTTTTGCCGAAAGCGTTGAACTAACCCGCGCCAATCAGCTTGATGTAACATTCAGCAATGATGTCGATGAGGCAACACTAATACCTGACAATTTTATTGTAGACCAGGATGTGGGCAGCCCATCAACAGCAGAGGTTTTGATTGATGAAAATAACGTAGTCCGGCTTATCTTTAACGATCCATTCGATGATGGAGATTACACAATCACCATCAACAACCTGGAGGATGAATTCGGCCAGCAAATCGAAGAAGACACGGAACTTTCATTCTCCGTAACAAATCCCTTCGATCTGGAAAGCATCACCGCCATTTCTTCCACGGCCATTGAAGTGGAGTTTACTGAAGTACCGGACGGCTCAACCCTTCTCACCTCAAATTTTTCACTTTCTGGGGATGGCGTATCTGGAAGTGTTCAGCCCGAAAGCATCGATCATACAGATGGAGAGGAGACCGTAACGCTCAACTTCAGTTCAGCACTCTCCCTGGGAGATTATGAGCTGACGATTGATGACGTGCTCAGCGAATTTGGCTGGCCATTGCGAGATGCCAACGTGTTTCCATTCGAAGTGGAGAACCCGTTTTTTGTGACGGATTTTGAAGCCCTGAACCGCACAACATTCGAGATCACCTTTTCACAAGAAATACAGGCCGGGGGCAACAATACAGCCAACTACTTCATCGCGGGAATCGGTTCACCACAAACCGCCGAAATACCTGCCGGCTCACCCAACGTGGCCATTATCCAGTTCGCTGATCCGCTGGATGAAGGCAGTTATGAGCTGCTGATTGAAAACATTGTAAGCGTTGACGACTGGCAAATCGATGACGGTACTACAATCGATTTTACCCTGGAAAATCTGTTTGATGTAGACCTTGTTGAGCTTGAAAGCCCCAGCCGGATTCGGGTATTGTTTAACGAAACCCCGGATGAAAGTACGCTGATCGCAGAAAACTTTCTTGTTGATTCTGAAATCGGCCAGCCACAGAATGTGATTTATAATGCAGCCGAAGACGAACTGGAAGTAATTCTTGAATTTTCATCCCCATTTTTTAGTGGAGAATACTCCCTCAGTATAGAGAATATAATGAGTGAATTTGGCTGGCCTTTATCTGATGAAACCAGTTTTTCCTTTAATGTTAATAATCCGTTTGTAGTTACAGATTTCGATGCATTAAATCGATCCACATTTCAGATTACCTTTACAGAGGATATCGATTCCGGGGGCGACAATACGGCTAATTATTCTATTGATGGGATAGGTTCACCTGAAACCGCTGAAGTACTATCCGGTTCACCCAATGTGGCCATTATCCAGTTCGCCGATCCGCTGGATGAAGGCAGTTATGAGCTGCTGATTGAAAACATTGTAAGCGTTGACGACAGGCAAATCGATGACGGAACTACTGTCGATTTTACCCTGGAAAATCTGTTTGATGTGGACCTTGTTGAGCTTGAAAGCCTCAGCCAGGTTCGGGTGCTATTTAATGAAACTCCGGATGAAAGCACGCTGATTGCTGAAAACTTTCTTGTTGATTCTGAAATCGGCCAGCCACAGAATGTGATTTATAATGCAGCCGAAGACGAACTGGAAGTAATTCTTGAATTTCCCTCTCCATTGTTTAGCGGAGAATATTCACTCAGCATAGAAAATGTGTTGAGCGACTTTGGCTGGCCTTTATCTGATGAAACCAGTTTTTCCTTTAATGTTAATAATCCGTTTGTAGTTACCGATTTCGATGCATTAAATCGATCCACATTTCAGATTACATTTACAGAGGATATCGATTCCGGAGGCGAGAATACTGCTAATTATTACATTGATGGGATAGGTTCACCACAAACCGCCGAAATACCGGCCGGCTCACCCAATGTTGCAGTTATCCAGTTTGCCGACCCACTTGATGAGGACAGCTACGAGCTGCTGATTGAAAACATTATAAGCGTAGATGACTGGCAGATTGATGATGGTACCACCGTCGATTTTACCCTGGAAAACCTGTTTGATGTAGACCTCGTTCAGCTTGAAAGCCCCAGCCAGGTTCGGGTGCTATTTAATGAAACTCCGGATGAAAGCACACTGATTGCAGAAAACTTTCTTATAGATTCCGAAATCGGTCAACCGGCGAATGTAATCTACGATGCAGATCAGGACGAACTGGAAGTGTTACTTGAATTTTCTACCCCGTTCTTTACCGGAGATTATGAACTATCCATCCAGGGAGTTTTGAGCGATTTCGGGTGGCCATTATCCGGCGATACCGAATTTAATTTTTCAGTCGATAATCCGTTTACCGTAACTGAATTTGAAACAGTGGGCCGCACCGACTTTTTGATCACCTTTTCGCAGGATGTGGACTCCTTTGAAACTGCCGGGTTTACTATCACCGGAACCGGTTCTCCCGATGAAGCATCACTCGAAGAGAACAACATCATCCGCATCAGCTATAACGACCCCGTTGATATCGGAGGGCAAGAGATAGTTATCAATGAAGTTACAAGCCTTGAAGAGTGGCGAATTGACCCGGATACATCCATCGAATTTTTCCTAACCGATGCGTATGAAGACGGCGACCTGGTAATCAGCGAATTTTATTACCGCACACCTGCAAGCTGGCGTACCGATGATTTCGACCGCCCCCAGTACATAGAAATTTTCAACCGGACGGATAAATTGCTGAACTTGCGGAATTTTACCATCAACGGGGAAAATATCAGCATCGATTCCGATCTGCTGATTTCAGGCGGTGAATACCTTGTGGTAACCAGGGGAGTTCCCGTGTTTGAACAGCAATTTGGTGAGCGGAATTTTGTGGAGGGCGATGAGTTCCCGCGTTTAAATCTGACCGGCTCCAACGACATCATTTTCCGAACCGATGAAGGCGATCTGATCGAGGAACTGACCTATGTAACAAATACCTGGGGTGGTAACGAGGTTTCATTAGAGCGATATTCATTCGATGTGCCTGCACGGTTTCGCGACAACTGGGCTGAATCGGAAGATGCCCTTACCGGTTCGCCGGGCCTGCCCAACACGGTAACCATGCCAACCGATCCACCCGAGGTTGTATCGGCAGCTTTTCCTGAACCAAGAACCCTTCGCATCACCTTCTCCAGAACGCTAAGTGAAGACTCTGTAATGGAGCTTTCAAATTTCAGCCTCGATAATGATGCTGTATTCACTTCTGTGGATTTTACTTCGGATGACCGCACCCTGGAATTTAAAACGGAAGAGATCCTCGAAGACCAGTTTGAGTACACGTTCAGCTATCAGAATATCGAAGATATATTGGGCAACGAAATTTCGGGCACGCAGCAATTTAACTTCACTTTCGAAAATCCATTCCAAATTTTAACGGCTTCGCTGGAAGACGACACCCGGCTCAGGGTGGAATTTACATTGCCTATCAGCACTTCGCAGGCATCGGTTTCTGATTTCCAGTTATCTGATGGCACCGCACCGATCAGCCTCGACCACCCCAATTCTGAAACAGCCCGTCTCACATTCAGCGAGCCGTTCGATGTGGGCGAGTTTGAAATAGTTGTTAATAATATTGTCAGCCAAAATCCCGATATCGGTGAACAATGGGTAATTGAGCCCAACTCAACCGCCAGTTTTTTCCAGTTTGATGTATACCAGCCGGGCGATATTGTCCTGAACGAATTTATATATCGTCCGCCCAACGGGTACCCGCGATATGTGGAGCTGCACAATCCATCGGATCGGTTTCTGAATTTGCGTGACTGGGAGTTGCGTCGGGCAGAAGGTGCCAGTAATAATGGCGGTGTTTTCAGCCCGGTCGATCTGCCCATCGAACCAGGTGGTTTTGTAGTGATTACTCCAAGTGTATCGCAGCTCGAAGATATTTTTGGAGAAGGACCGTGGGTTCAGATGAATAATTATCCGGGATTAACACAAACCGTACCCGACCGAATAAGGCTGATTGACCCCGAAGGCGACCTGGTTGAGTTCGTGGATTACGACCCATCCACCTGGGATGGAAATGGAGTGGCGCTGGAACGCCGGAGCCTCGAAGTATCGGTAAACGACATAAACAATTGGGGAGAATCAGAAGCTGAATTGTTGGGTACTCCGGGAGCGGAGAACTCCATCGGCCCGCTTGATGATGGCCCACAGTTTGTAAGCGCCGACTTTCTGGATGCAGAAACAGTTCGAGCCGAGTTTACCGTTGCCCTTGATCAGGATCAGATTTCTGAATCCAACTTTTCGATAGATGGCGGGCTGGATATTACGGATGTTACCTTTTCGGACGAGTTCACTGTCGAACTATCGCTGGATGATGAGATGGCCTCCGGCACCACCTACACCATCACGGCATCCGATATTCCCGATATTTTTGGCAATGTTCTGGATGAAGCACAACGCTCGTTCACCTATTTCCTGATTGAACCGGCCGAACCCGGCGATGTGGTGATCAACGAATTTATGTACAACGAACCGGACGATTACACGCGCTACATTGAACTTTATAATCGCAGCGATAAGGTAATTGATCTTGCCGGCTGGCAGCAGGCCAACGATACGGGCACCCGCCGCACACTCACGACCAGCCAGGCCATTTTACCACCCGATTCCTACATCGTCATCACTCCGAATGATGAGCTTCTTAACATCTTTCCCGACATCAACATTTTAAATGCGG
>SLPZ01000252.1 GCA_007131725.1 Balneolaceae bacterium | reverse complement strand
TTTGGGATTCACACGGCAACCTGATCGAAGAAAAAATGTATAAAGCCGGCAAGCCTCACGGTACTCATACAAAATGGGATGGCGCCGGAAATATCCTTGAAGAGACAGTTTTTGAAGATGGACAGGCAGTGGCTGTCCATCGGGATTAAGCGTTTTAAAGATTTTTTATTACCCTGCAGGCCCACTATTTGGGGGAGTATCTGGCTGATTGAATTGCTCCAAAACACAACTGGGAGCTTACACACAGAGGCCATGGGGTTTAATTCGAGATCTCCAGTACTTTGGTTTGAGTGAACTCCTGCCCGAACATATCACGTGTGCGAACTTCGAGTTTGTGGATTCCCGCTTCTTTTTGAGAAGGAAATTCTGCCCGCCATATGTGAGTGGATTTGATAGGCTGAATCCATTCGAGAAATTTATCCTCATACTGCTCTCTCATATCACTGAAAAAAGTCGAAAAGGCCAGGTCAAGCCGCTCCATTTCTTGCCAATTTCCATTATTGATTCGAAATTTTACCACGGATCGTTCACTGCCATTAAAAACATTGACTCTTATTTCCTGTTCATTTATTTCATCCTTAGAAAAATGTGGCCGGGGAGTTTCAATCCGTACCTGGTATTCTGCCGGCAGGCCGGCCGGTTTGAACTTCTCGGTATAACCATTTCCTTCAAACCTGTAAATATGATACCCGTTGGGTGTCCCGTCCCGCTGGGTTGTTACCGGAATACCATTTTTGTTGAGCGGCCCTTTCCACCACGAACCGGAAGCAGCAGCCGTCAGATGATGATGAATGGGGCTGGGATTTTTTCTGCCAAACTCTTCTCCCAAAAAACTGTGAAATATGGTGTGTACATGGCCACCGAGAAAGAGAACCCTGTCAAACGGCTCGAGTAGTTCAAAAAGTTGCTCACGGTCGTTGGTCATGAGTGAGGCCCTGTCATCCCGGCCTGGTGCATAGAGTGGAATGTGGGCCATTAATACAATCAATTTATCTTCGGATACATGTTCCAGGTTATTAGCGATCCATCCGAGTTGGGTTTGCCGAATGTTCCCCACATATTGTGGATTGCCCTCTTCGTTGTAACCCAGGTAATCCACATTGTCGATGATAATAAAGTGTACATCCCCTTCCTCAAACGAATAATAAGACGGGCCGTAGTGCCGCTTAAAAGTTTCACGTGCATAGCGGTTACCGTCTGCATCAAAATTAATATCGTGGTTACCGATAACGTTAAAAACCGGTGTATCCAGGGCAGACATGATTTTGTTATATCGGCCAAAAAGACTCAGGTTATCAAACATAATATCACCGAGCGGAACAACCAGGTCGGCTTCTAATCCGGCAAGTTCGGATACCACACCGTCACGGTAAAAATCAAGCTCTCTGTGGTTGGCGGGCTGCGGGTCGCCGAAAACGATTGCAGTAAAACTCTCCCTTTTTTCCGATGGAATTAAGCCAAAATCTACCGATTCGGGAAGCGGGCCGGTGGGTTCAACACCGGGAAATCTAAGCTCAGGAGAACCCTGAGGCTGATGGATATAGTAAAATTGCGGAATATTCAGTTCATTAAGCGGAAATTGATACTCAGCCGGTTTTGTTACAAAAATAATCATTTCCTCTTCTATCGGCAGCCGGTAAAACCCGCTGTCATCTGTAAGGGCCACATCCTGTTGGTTCGACACCATCACCCCGGAAATACCGGGATCACCTTCATCACGCTGGCCGGTTTGGCTTAGGTCTTCATACACATAACCTTCTACAAATTGCTGAGCGATGGCTTCTGTAGTTGATATGGCGGATATTAGATATACCGAAAGAACGAATAGAAAATATTTCATCATGATTTTTACTATTTAAAATGCAATTTCCTGTCATTTCTGAAGTGTTAATTTTTCAAAGTACAAAAAATCACAATGTGCATGAATATCATTTTCTATTAATCATCCGGTAGTTGGATTATGGGATCATGGCCACATTGAAATATGCAAAGCGCCATTGCGAAGCCTTAGCGCATACAGACATGCCTTCCGAAAATTCAGCGCAGAAAAACTTGCTTCTTGTTTCTTTAGTAGTACCTCCGAAAACCGGCGGAGACGATCCGCCAAAGTTGAGGTTCAACCAGTTAATCCACAATTATTTGAAATTTATTTCATGCATCATCTCGTTTACCCGCGAATCTTGCAGGTCCTTGCGGACTCTGCCAGGTCGCTATATTTGATATCAATACCCCGCAGCCTGCCCGTCTACTCTCGATTCGGAGGCACCAAAGTACACTCCCTTCTCATGATCTCTCAATATACCCTGATATCGGCCAAAAAAGCTGTCTCCAATCTGAACCCGATGTCCACGAGCCCTCAACCCGCGAACAACTTCGTAATCGATGGATGATTCCAGGTGGAGTATGCCGCCATCTTCCAGCAATTCCGGAAGATCATCGGTCGGTTCGGTTGAACCGGAATGGTCCCACCGAAGTGCATCTCCTGCGGCCTGAATGTTCATTCCGAAATCAATAACATTCGTCAAAATGCTAAGGTGTCCAATGGGCTGATAACCGCCGCCCATGTTGCCGAAACTGAACCAGGGCTTTCCGTCTTTCATCGCAAAACCCGGAATAATGGTGTGAAACGGACGCTTTCCGGGCTCATACACATTGGGATGATCTGGATCCAGTGAAAAGAGTTCTCCTCTGTTTTGAAAACTGAATCCTGTGCCCGGAACCACAAATCCGGTGCCCATTCCCCGGAAGTTGCTCTGGATCAGCGAGACCATGTTGCCGTGTTTATCGGCGGTGGTGAGATAAATGGTGCCGCCCTCATCCAGTGCACTCACGCCTGTTGTTACCCGCCTTGCCGCCCTGTCGGTTATCAGCTCACGGCGCTCGGCGGCATATTCTTTGGAAAGAAGTGTCTCCAGTGGAAGTTCATAAAAATCAGAATCGGCATAATGTTTTGCCCGGTCTTCGTAGGCCAATTTTTTGGCTTCGGCAAACAGGTGAAGTGTTTCCACACTGGCAAACCCTTTGGAAGCAAGGTCATACCCTTCCAGAATATTGAGCATTTGAAGCACGGCCGTCCCCTGGTTATTGCCGCCAATCTGGTAAATATCATAACCGCGATAATTGGTTGTAACCGGCTCTACCCATTCCGATTGGTGAGATGAGAAATCCTCGTACCGTAAATATCCGCCGTGTTCTCTCATAAAAGCATCCACTTTTTCAGCCAACTCTCCTTCATAAAAACCGGCCCGCCCGTGCTCTGCAATCAGCCGGAAGGTATTGCCAAGATCGGGGTTTCTGAAAATTTCTCCTTTTTCCGGCGCCCTGCCGTCAATGGTGAACGTTTCTTCAAAAGCGCCAACGCGGTTTATCAATATCGGTACACTTCGCTGCCAGCCGCTTGCAATGGCTTCGGTTACGGGAAACCCGTTTTCAGCATAGAAAATCGGCTGTTCAAGAATCTCATTCATCGGAGCAGACCCAAAGCGTTCATGCAGTTCAATCCAGCCGTCTACAGCACCGGGAACCGATACGGACAGCAAGCTGGATGGCGGAATTCTTGAAACATTTTTCTCTTCAAGTTCTTGTAAAAGCTGTTCATAAGATAGCCCAATAGGTGAGCGTCCGCTGGCGTTGAGCGCGTAAATCTCCCCGCTCTCTTCATGCCAGAGAATGGCAAACAGGTCGCCGCCGATTCCGTTGCCGGTAGGTTCCATTAGCCCGATTGCCGCATTGGCAGCTATTGCCGCATCAATGGCATTGCCGCCCTGTTTTAAAACATCGAGTCCGATCTGTGTAGCCAGCGGATGGCTGGTTGCCACCATTCCGTGCTGGCCAATCACTTCAGAACGGGTTTGAAACGGCTCGCCTGTGGGGCGGTCAATTTGTGCATGAAGAGTTTCGGATAACATCAGTAAAACAAAAAATCCAAGAAAAGAAGTGAAAACGTTTTTCATAAAAGAGAGGTTTAATTTATGGACTGCTGGGATGATACAATCAACTTTTGCATAATTCAAACGACAATACTGAATGATTTTAAAACTCCGTATCTGTTATTTTATAAGCAGATCATGTATGTTTAATCATTGTTGTAAATAATAAATTGCTAAACCCTTTACATGATACAGGAATATTTAAACTCTGTAGAAAAATTTATCATCATCGGCGACCGTGTCCTAATTAAACCACGGGATATGGAAACGCAAACCAAAAGCGGGCTTGTACTGCCGGCAACCGTTAAAGAAAAAGAAGAGATACACAGCGGCTATGTGATTAAAACCGGGCCCGGTTATCCCATTCCTTCCCAGGAAATTGATGAACCCTGGAAAGGAGAAACATCTGAAGCGAAATACATCGGCATGCAGGCCAAAGAAGGCGACCTGGCCATTTTCCTTAAAGCCCGTGCTCACGAAATTGAATTTGAAAACGAAAAATTTCTCATTGTCCCTCACGGCGCCATACTGCTATTGATCCGTGACGATTTTCAACTTGAATAAACCATAAAGCCATGAAACGCCGTGATTTTTTAAAATTTCTTGCCTTGCTTCCGGCTGGTTTTCACACCTTGCCCGGCCTTCTCAATAAATTTGAATCACGCTTCACTCCGCTCCGGAACAGTGTAGGAATGTTTTCCATGCAGGGCGGCACCATCGGCTGGCTTACAACGGATGACGCCATTGTTGTGATTGACTCCCAGTTTCCCGATCCGGCCAGGGAATTTCTGAATGGAATTGGCCAATTCGGAGGAGGCCCTGAAAAAGTGCTCTTCAACACACATCATCACGGCGATCATACCGGGGGAAACCAGGTTTTTAAGCAGGCAAATTATCACATCATTGCCCATGATAATGTACCGGGTTTGCAGAGGCGGTCTGCCGTGGCATCCGAAACGGAAGACGCCCAGGCTTATGCTCAAACCACATTTGACAGAATGTATGAGTTGGCTGTCGGAAATGAAAAAATCACGGCAGAATATTATGGCCCGGCACACACAAATGGTGATTCGGTCATCTGGTTTGAACAGGCCAACATCGCACACATGGGCGACCTGCTTTTTAACCGGCTCTACCCGTTTATCGACAGAGACGGCGGCGCCTTGATTACCGGCTGGCTCGAACTGCTTGAAACGGTTCATTCCATGGCCGATTCCGAAACACTGTTTATTTACGGCCACGGAAACCCGGAATTTGGTGTAACCGGAAACCGGGATGACCTGCTGATAAAACGCGATTTCCTGGCTGAAGTTCTTGAATACACACAACGCGGAATTCAGGCCGGCCGCAGCCGGGAAGAAATCATTCAAACAGAACAATTTGATAATTTTACGGATTTCATAAGCCCAAGCGATTTTCTTTCACTACCCCGAAACCTGGATGTTGCCTACCGTGAACTCACAGAAAGCGATTAACCACAAATCAAACCTTACATCTTCTACCGATGCACGACGCTGTCTATATTGCGGCCAGCCCGCACCACTGGTTTGGGTTCACGGCCACGGACAGTGTTCAAACTGCGGAATAAATGTGGATGAGTGCTGCCGCGGTGAGAATTACAACACGGGACAATTTGATCAGTAATTGCACAGGCTTTGTCTGACGAATAAATAGAGCAAAAATCGATATAGCGCAAACGTCCCGTTTGTGCTATTCATCATCCTATAAATTTTCTCGATGAAAGGATGCGACTTGGCAATGGAAGTTCGTCTGACGAATCCCCAAATTAAGACATAACTTCCAAAGACCTGCAATGACACAAACGAGATACTTCGACAGGCTCAGTACAGGCTGTTTGCGATATTTCTGGTTCGTCTGACGAATAGATGAGGCATAAATCCTCATCCAATCAATTTTCCCGATTAAAGGGTGCGCCTTGGCATTAGTAGTTCGTCTGACGAATCCCCAAATTAAGACTTAAATTCCAAAGACCTGCATAAGAGCAAATAATTTGGAAGCACAAACGGGAAGTTTGCGCTATTCCATAAGTACAGGCTGTTTGCGCCATTGCATTTTCTAATTTCAAATCAACCCAAACACCATGAAATACAGTTTGATACTCATATTTTCACTTCTGATTTTATCTGCTACTATTATGGAAACTACAAGTGCACAAAACCAGCAGCGAACACGGGATCTCGGTATCCACACTGGAATTTTACCGACTGGCCAATGGAATGCCATCACCGATGTTGAGGGCGTAAAGGTGGGACACAAAACCCGGATTGAGGGCACAAATATCCGGACAGGAGTCACAGCCATTCTCCCACACAGCGGCAATATGTTTCGCGAACGGGTTCCGGCTGCCGTTTATGTGGGCAACGGTTTCGGAAAAGCACTGGGCTTTACCCAGGTTCAGGAACTGGGTGAGCTGGAAACTCCCCTCGCCCTTACTAATACGCTCAGCATTTTTAATGCAGCTCATGGTGTAGCCGATTATGTACTGAATCAGCCCGGCAACGAAAATGTGCGGTCAGTCAATCCCGTTGTGGGAGAAACCAACGACGGCTGGTTGAATGATATCCGGGCGCGAGTCATCTCCACCGAAGATGTTTATGATGCCATTTCAGCGGCCGTGTCCGGGCCGGTTGAGGAGGGTAATGTTGGGGCAGGCACCGGAACCACCACTTTGGGATTTAAGGGCGGAATCGGAACGGCTTCGCGGGTGATACCAGAAAATCTGGGCGGATATACCGTGGGTGTGCTGGTTCAGTCCAATTTCGGCGGAGTTTTGACGATTAACGGTGCGCCGGTAGGTGAGGAACTGGGAAATCACTATTTGGCTACCCGTCAGACCGCTCCAAGCGATCAGACGGGTGTACTGGCAAAAGGTCTGACTGAAGAAGACGGTTACGATTTTGACGTGGACGGTTCCATCATGATAGTGGTGACAACCGATGCGCCAATAACCTCCCGAAACCTTGAGAGGCTGGCCAAACGCGCATTTCTCGGCATCGCCAAAGTGGGCGGTTTTGCCTCTAACGGCAGCGGCGATTATGTGATTGCATTTTCCACACACCCCGATTTGAGAATCAGCCTTGATGATGATTCACCAAAACAATCAAACCTTGAGCTCAGGAATGCTGAGATGACTCCCCTGTTTCTCGCCGCAGTTGAAGCAACCGAGGAAGCCATTCTCAACTCCCTGTTTATGGCCGAAACCATGGAAGGCACGGACGGACGCGTGATGGAAAGCCTGCCCGTTGATGATGTGATGGAGATTTTGAGGAAGTATAATGCGGTTCAATAATTTGGTTCTGAAGAAATTATCAGAGTCTCATTTTTTGTACTCTACCGGCATCAGACAGCCAAAATCAGGTCGATATAGTGATGATGAAAGTGCATGGAGCAAATTCATGAAAAGAAGGTTGTGAATGTTATGTGTAACTTTATTATTTCAATGATTTTGATTTTTAACCGTTAACACATATTGTATGGTTACAATCAACGAAAATGACTATGACTCGAAAAGTATTAATCGATCAAACCGTAAAAAGCATAAAAAAACTACCGGACAGTAAACTTCAGGAAGTTTCTGATTATGTTGAGTTTTTGTTGCAACGAGCAGAAAACAGTGAACTTAATGAACAGATTGCCAGGTTAGCATCTACGTCAAAATCTTTTCAATTTCTTGAAGATGAAGAGGAGCTTTACAGTGAAAGTGATTTAAAAGAAGTGTATAAATGAAAAAGGGCGATCTTGTCATTGTTCCGTTTCCGTTTACAGATTTAAGCAGCCTAAAACGAAGGCCCGCTTGTGTGCTATCATCCACCGGGCAGGATGTAGTTTTGGCATTCATCACTACTAAGTTATTTTACGAATCACAAGTTTCCATCCGTTTATTACCTGCGGAAAAAAATGGCCTTAAAAAGGAATCCTTAATACGCATCGATAAACTTGCAACTCTGGACCAGAAAATGGTAATTGGAAAATTGGGAGAAATAGAATTTGAAAAAATCAGAGAATTGAATTTAAAAATGATTGATTATTATCAATTGAAAAGTCCTTGATAGTGCATATCCAAAACGAAAAATTCCACTCTCAGTATTGATAAGAAAGATTCTTAAATAACATGAACACTTTCAGGAGCTGATATGCCCCACAACCTCACAATTCGAAAAGCATCCGAATCCGACGCTGATTCCATAATCCAATTTAACATTGCCATGGCGATGGAAACAGAGGGAAAGACATTGAAACATGATGAAATTGAGCCCGGAGTTCTCGGATTATTTAAAAAACCGGAATATGGATTTTACATCGTTGCAGAGGCAGATGGAAAGGTGATGGGTTCACTGATGATAACCTTTGAATGGAGCGACTGGCGCAATGGAGTGATCTGGTGGATTCAAAGCGTTTATGTGATTCCTGAATACCGCAGAAACGGGGTTTACCGGGCAATGTATAAAAACATCAAGAATATGGCAGGCGAAAATCCGGATGTTTGCGGATTCCGTCTTTACGTGGAAAAAGCAAATATCGCTGCCCAGAAAACATATGCTGCACTTGGAATGAAGGAGACGCAATACAAGATGTTTGAAGATGTGGATTTTTAAGTGAACAATTACAACGGTATAAAACAATACATTTCAGATTTCAACATCCATCCTGTCAAGTAAATGGCTATCTTTGTATTATATCTGTCTGATTTAAACTAATTAACTGCATGCAAAACAAAACTCTTTTAGTAGCATTTGGCGGCGCCTCGCCCGAACACGAAGTTTCTGTTCTGACGGCTCATCAGGCAATTGCAGCGCTCAATTCAGGTTCAGATTATCAAATCAAACCGCTTTACATCACAAAAAACGGCCGATGGGTGACCGGCGAAGCACTTCTGGATCTGAAAAATTTTGAGGACCTGAAAAAACTGGAACAACAATCTCTCCCATGCAGATTTGCCCAAAACAAATATGGCGCAACGGTCTTACAGGAAGACAAAAAAGGAATCTTATCAAGACAGTCAGAAACACCGGTTTTTGCTGTGCTTTGTGCATTTCACGGGTCAGGCGGCGAAAACGGCGCATTCCAGGGAGTGTGCGAGATGTACAACCTGCCCTGCACCGGAAGCGGCGTTTTGGGGTCTGCAATCGGCATGGACAAAGTAGCTGCCAAATCGATCTGCCGCGGCCACGATATCCCGGTTGTTGATTCCGTTGATTTCCTGGAACAGGAGTGGGTTGACGACGAACCAGTCATCACGGCCAAAATTGAAAAGCTGGATTACCCGGTAATTGTAAAACCCGTTCACCTGGGCAGCAGTATCGGGGTAGAAATTGTCAAAAACAGGGATGAACTTATTCAAGCCGTGGAAACTGCTTTTCGTTACGACCGGCATATTCTTGTGGAAAAAGTGATTTCACCACTCATGGAAATTAACTGTTCGGTGCTTGGCAGTGCAGAAAATCTGCGTGCCAGTGTGTGCGAACGCCCACTGGGAAAAGAAGAGATTCTCTCATTTAAGGATAAGTACATGAGTGATGAAAGCATGAAAGGAATGGCAGCCGCCGACCGTGAAATTCCTGCTGATATACCTGATGAGCTGGCATCATCTATCCAGGAAACATCAAAAAAAATATTCCGATTGCTCTCGTGCAGCGGCCTCGTCCGCCTCGATTTTCTGGTAAATTCAGACACCCGCCAGTTCTACTTTAACGAAATAAACACCATTCCCGGCTCTTTTTCGTTTTATCTGTGGAAAGAGTCCGGAATTGATTTCGATGAATTGATTCCGGAACTGATTGACCTTGCATTAAAAGAACATCAGCAGCGAAACAGACGCATTCAAAGCTACGAAACAAACTTATTGAGCAAGAAAGCTGTTAAAGGCATAAAAGTACTTAAAGGCAATAAATAGATGAAATTATCAAACAGAACACTTCTCTTTTTTTTAATCCCGTTCGCCATTTTACTTCACTCCTGCGGCACCTCGAACGACATTGTTGTTGTAGAGCAGGTTGCCCGAACTGATATTGAAGAAACCGAGGAAGATGATGAGCAATATTTCGAACTGACCATTGGCCTGATTGATCCGGTCAGAAATTTTGACCCTCTTTTTGCCCGCAATCTCAGCACCAAACGTACGCTGTCACTTATCTATGACGGACTGTTTAAGCTGAATGAAGAAGGCGAACCGGTTCCCAATCTTGCCAGTGATGTAACAGTTTCTGATGATGGCATCGAATATATCATCACCATCAACAGAGATAATTTTTATCACGACAGCCGGGTTTTTACTGCCGGCCTTGGGCGCCGTATTCACGCCAGTGATATAAAATGGGCTTTTGAACGAACAGCAGGGGCAGGTGTGCCTCCGATGGCATCCGAACTGCTGATGAATGTTACTGGTTATGAAAATTATTACCAGGAGCAGCGAAATGTTTACGATGAGCGTAACCGTGTACTTGACGGAGTGAACGGTATCCAGGTGGTTGACTCTGAAACCGTCCGGATTGTACTGAATGAAGAAGATCCCGAATTTCTCCACAAACTGGCCTCGCCTTATCTGTTCATTTATCCGCGGGAAGTTTTGCGGGATGATGATGAAGGCTTGATTACCAATCCGATTGGCACCGGGCTGTACACATTTAACCGGCTGGAAAACGACCGGAACGTTGTGTTAATTCGAAAAGAAAACCTTGATGCAGATGAAAGGCCGCAGCCAAACCGGATCAATCTGACCTATTTTGCTTCCGAATCCGAACTATTTCAGCGCTTTGCAGATGGAGATATTGACTGGATTCCTGAACTGGGGCCGGAAATATTGATGCAGGTTACAGACAGCGATTATGGCCTCCAGCAAGCCTATCAGGATACTTATGATCTTGTGAATCACAATGCTGAACGAATCACTACATTTTACCTGAATACACGCTCTATTGTTAACCAGGACTGGCTGAAAAACCGGCTTGCACTGCTAACCAACGAAGATATTACACTGAGAGGAGATTTAACTCTCAGGAACGAAGATTTTGAGCTGACTGAAGAGGCCGAACCAAAGGAAGAATACTTCGTGGCCTATACTGATAATTATATTGCCCGGGCATTGCTAACCGAGCTGCACAACCTGGTATTTCTTCCAGAATCTTCCCTTGTATTTTTCGATATCAGGGTTCCTACAAGGAGAACTTCCATCTTTACCCAATTCAGTGATTCCATCCACGAGCGGCTTAAAGAGCTGCCAGACGGTTATTGGTTGCGTCTTGACTCAAAAATTCTGAGCTTGAATAATCAAAACATCGAAGGTGTTGAAACGACAACTGTGCCCTGGCATCTTCAAATAGAAAATATCCGGGTACTTGATATTGAAATAACTCCCTGATGAACTTTTGTGTTATTGCCAATCCGGAGAAATATTCCGTTCAAAACTCACTTTCTCGTGTAGTTGACTGGTGTTTACATCACAAAAAAAATCTTTTTGCCTCCCGCCGGCTCGAACAGTATATAAAGCCTCATTGGATCGGCAGTTATTTGACGATACTTGAAGAAGAGACAGAAGCCATTCAGAAATCGGATGTGATTATTGCGATTGGCGGCGACGGAACCATGCTTCATACCGCGCACCTGGTTAAAGAAAGAGGAAATCCCATTTTGGGAATTAACACCGGAAAACTTGGCTTTATGGCCAACATCCAGCAGGAGAGAATTGAAGAGGCGCTCGGGCTGATTTCAAACAATGAATTTTCCATCGACAAGCGCTTCATGCTCAAAGCCAAAACCAGTGAAGGCCGGAGTTACTACGCTTTGAATGAATTTCTGTTCTCAAAAAAAGATTCTTCGTCGATGATTACCCTCGAAGTACACTACGACGGACAGTTGATTAACCACTACTGGGCAGACGGGCTTATCGTTTCTTCACCCACGGGGTCAACGGCTTACAATCTTTCTGCCGGTGGCCCCATCGTTCAGCCTCACACATCCGTAATGGTTGTCACCCCCATCAACCCACACACACTAACAACACGCCCCCTGGTGTTAACATCAGATAAAATTTTAACCGTAAAAGGAAGCGAAACAACTGAAAAAATCTTATTTTCATACGATGGTATAATTTTACCCCACAACAGCGAACTGGATGTAGAAATTATACAGAGTGAGTTCTCGGTAAACCTGATTCAGTTACCGGATCAGAACTATTTTGAAACACTGAGAAATAAATTGATGTGGGGGCTTGATAAGAGAAAAATTTAATCCTGAATCCCAAGAACAAACATTCTTTGCGGGTATGCTTGACTCAGAATCTCCTTGCAGCTAATGCATGGAGATTCAGAATCAAGTTAGAAATAACTGACAGCAACGGGAGTTGATCAAAAAAATCTGATTCAAACAGATAAAATATTCAAAAAAATAACCTGTCAATTACCCGGGCTAACAACAAAAACACAAATCAAAAACTAATAAGATCATGAAAGTAACTGTTGTAGGAGCAGGTGGAAATGTAGGTTCGACCACAGCATTAGCACTTGCCGAAAGAGACTTTGCCAAAGAAGTAATACTCGTAGATATTGAAAGAAAAGAGGGTGACAAAACATTTTATCCTTCAAAAGGAAGAGCACTCGACCAGTGGCAAACCGCCCCGGTGTTAAGCTTTGACACAAAACTGACCGGAACCGTGGATTATGAAGACACTGCAAATTCGGATGTATGTGTAATTACAGCCGGAGTACCCAGAAAACCGGGAATGAGCCGTGACGACCTCCTGTCTATCAACGGCAATATTGTGAAAGAAGTAACTGAAAAACTGATTGAAAAGTCGCCAGACACCATCATCATTGTGGTATCAAACCCGCTTGATGTGATGACCTATGTTGCGTATGCCGCCAGCAAACTCGACCCGAAAAAAGTGATGGGAATGGCCGGTATTCTTGATACTGCCCGCTACCGAGCATTTCTGGCTGAGGAGCTGAACGTATCACCAAAAGATATCCAGGCTATGCTGATGGGAGGCCACGGTGATACGATGGTACCCCTGCCAAGATACACCACCGTTTCGGGTATTCCCGTAACGCAATTTATTGATGATGAGCGGCTTAATGAAATCGTAGAGCGTACTAAATCAGGCGGCGGCGAACTGGTTGGCCTGATGGGAACCTCTGCCTGGTATGCACCCGGTGTAGCAACAGCTCAAATGGTTGAGGCAATAATGCTCGATCAGAATCGTATTTTCCCATGTGCAGCCTATTGTGATGGAGAGTTCGGAATTAACGACCTCTTTATCGGCGTGCCCGTTAAACTGGGCAAAGGCGGCATCAAAGAGATTGTGGAAATTGATTTGAATGACGAAGAAAAAGAACTCTTAAGAGCATCAGAAAAAGCCGTCCGGACAACCCTGGACGACTACAATAAGCTGATGGATTAACAAACCGCAAATAACGAAGACAAGGCTCTTCACTACTTGCATTTACAGCCCTCAGGCCGGTTCCGGTTTGAGGGTTTTTTTATTTCTTGATACTGGCGCAAGCAGCCTGTGCTACCGGTAACAGATGAGTTTCCAGCCCTTTCGGGCCACCCCTGCCTTCCGAAGCTTCAGCGCAGGCAGGCCAGCCTGCTGTTTCACCTTTTCAATGTTGTTGTAACGCAATTGGGCAAAATGAGTGGCTCAGGAGGGCGTGGAAGATGATTTGTATGTTTAGGGAACATCCAGGATATTGGTGGTCATTCTGAATTGCGTTTAAGAATGAATCTATTTTGACAATTGATTACATTCATGAAGGTGACTCAAAACATATGTTTGAAGAACAAATACATAAAGTTGTCAAAAAAAGAAGTATCGTTTGGCAAAAACATGCACTGCAGCGAATGTTGGAGCGTAATATATATCGCAATGATGTTATCGCCGTTTTAACTTCTGGTGAGCTAATAGAATTTTATAAAGATGACAACCCTTTACCGAGTGGATTATTTCTCGGATATTCTGATCATAAACCATTGCATGTTGTTGCAGCCTTGGATCAGGATTATGAACGCTGTTTTGTGATAACAGCCTACCATCCGGATAGCAGCCATTTTGAATCGGATTTTAAAACAAGAAAAAAATGAAAAATCAAAAAAAACCACCGAAATGCCCCCTCTGTTCCGGTACATTGGAAAAAGGTAAAACTACATTCACAGTGGATTTTGGCAGCGGTGTAGTTGTGATCAGAAATGTATCGGCTACAATTTGTTCTCAATGCGGCATGGAATGGATAGATGATGATGTATCGGGAAAAGTGGAAAAAATTGTTAAAGATGCAAAGAACAAACACAGTGTGGTAGAAGTGCTTTCACTTTCAGCTTGACGAGTTGGTGCGGCCCTCATCTGACCGCTTGAGTCGGTCTGGCGAATTGCAGCCATCCTCGTCTGACCGCTCCACGCGGTCTGACGAATGGTTGGGGCAGTATGCTGTTTACCTTTCCAATTTTATTGTTCCACATTTGGGTAATATGATCGGCTCGGTGGGAACTCCTGATAACTGGACGCTAAGTACAAATTAGTTCAGCAACGGACAATTATTTTGTCAGCAGCACAAAAAGGGGCTATTGTTGAGCATTTCAGACTTCCGAAGTCTTCATCAATACTGCCAAAAGCTTTGACAAATTAATTTAGCCAATGTTTTATTAAAACCAGGAAGACTTCGGAAGTCTTTACCAATTTAGGTTTATCCCCTTCCATGCAATTCCCGCTCTTTAAAATCCTCGTCAAAATAATTGTACCATTTTCTGAATGGCCTGAAAGCATTTTCGGGGTCGAACGGGCGGCGGTATTCGCTTTGCTTGCACTCTTCACTGCAGCAGCCTTCCATAATTTCAGCGCCCTTTTCAGAGCAGACGAACAGCTTGTTGCACTCCATATTTGCACAATTGATGTAACTGTCGGCAGGTTTTCCGGTAATTTCACATCGAGCAATCGGTTCAAGGTTTTCCTTGTTTACGGGCACCACAAGGCGATCATCAAACACAAAGCACTTGCCTTTAAAATGCCTGCCACCCTCCTCTTTGGCATATTTTAAAATGCCGCCGTGGAGCTGGTTCACATCACTCCATCCTTTTTTCTTCATAAGCACAGAAAATTTTTCACAGCGGATGCCGCCGGTGCAGTACATCAAAACTTTTTTCTCTTTCGGAATTTCCTTCTCTTTCTGATCCAGCCATTTCGGAAAATCATAGAAATTCTCCACATCCGGTTTTATAGCTCCTTCAAAATACCCTACCCGCGACTCGTAGTTGTTCCGCACATCAATCAGCACAAAATCGTCCTCGTTTTCCATCACCTCTCTCCACTCCTTTGGCGACAGATATCTGCCACCCTCTTTTGGATCCAGCCCATCGTGATGTATGGCCACCAACTCTTCACGGACTTTGCAAATCAGTTTAGCAAAGGGTATTTCATCGTGCTTATCGGTTTTAAACTCAGTATCCTCAAAGCCTTCAATGCTTCGCAAGAAATCTTTATATCGCTGAATCTGCCCTGGGGTGCCGCCAAGCGTCCCGTTGATTCCTTCTTCACCAATGTAAACCCGGCCTTTTAATCCAAGATCTGTTAGAAACGCTTTATGATTTTTACAGAAAGTTTCAGGATCTTCTATGAGGGAAAAATTGTAGTATAAAATAACTTCAAACGGCATATCGTAATTACCAAGACGATTTTTATTGATAACTCGTTAATTTTTCGGTCGCATAAGTTACAACGAATTTCTGCAAGTTTTAAACGTTCATACTGAATGAAAAAGATATCACAGGCTGCTTTATTATTGATCTTTACTTTTCTGATCAGCTTTTGGGCTGATGACCTTTATGCGCAGCATATTTTGCATCATCACAGCCCGGCAAGCCACCCGGAATTGATTGCTATTGAAGAAGCAGTTCAGTCAGGAACTTTAACACAAGATGAAGCAATCCTCCAGAAAATGTATGTGGTTTTTGCGCCCGAACGGCTGGATGAACGGTTTCACCACGATGATGAGGCCTTCATCAAATGCCCGTTTCCCATTCAGATGGAATTTGAACAGTTGATGCACGATCTGAACCCCTCCGTTATTGCCGAAATAGATGAACTTCTTCAAACCAATATGCAGCATTCAGAATCCACATCGGAGTTTTTATCGTCGTCCGGAAATTTCATTTTTTATTATGAAACCGACGGAACACACGCCGTGCCGCTCGATGACCTGAACGGCAGTGGTGTACCCGATTATGTGGAAAGAGCAGCTTTTGCGGCCGACTCATCCTACCGGTACCAGGTGGAACAGGCTGGGTTTATGGATTTTCTGCAGGATGAGCCGTATGAAATTAACTTCAGAAATACCGGTTTTTACGGAACCACAACCCGGAGTGGATCAACCACGCGAATTACCGTTCACAATAATTTCAACGGCTTTCCTGAAAACACACATCCTGAAGGAAACCAGACGGGTGCACTTTACGCAACTATTGCCCACGAAATTAAGCACGCTATTCAGCATGCAGTAAACCGCTGGTCGGGCGATGCCGGAAGTTTCGACTGGATAGAGATGGATGCGACACTGATGGAGGAAGTGGTTTTCAATGATGTGAACGACTACTACAACTATATTATGTCGTTCAATCCCTCAACCAATAAATGGAACCAGAACTCACCGCATAACAGCTCCATATTTGGCAGGCCGGAAATGTCAACTCCCGGCGCTTACTGGCATGTAACCTGGATGATCTACTACTATGAAAAGTACGGAATTGAATTTTGGGTGGATGTCTGGGACCGGATCAGGCAGGGTTATCTGAACGGTGACCAGGGTCTTTTTCTGAATTATATGAATGAGGTTTTGACACCGAAAGGACTTTCGATTGCAGGCGAACATGTTTTGAACCACGTGTGGCATATGGCCTCCGGACCGGGTTTATCGCCAGCAGATCGTGGTTTCGATGACCGGGATAATTACCCGAACTCCAACTTTATAGAAAATCTCTATTTGCCACCAGACACTCCGGCCGAAATTTCCGGGCGAACGCTTTTTTCCTTTGCAGCCAACTACATCAACCTTCAGCCTGCTAATGTAACATTGGGACAGCCATCATTTACTATTGATTCGGATATTAATGGTGTGGGTATCGGGGTGATTGGATATTTTCGCGATGGCAGTACTGATGTGCAGATTGCTCTGGATCCCAACTCAAACCGTCAAACCCTGCAAACCACATGGTCGTGGTCTGAACTGGTTGATATGAATGTTGCCGTTGTTAACACCAACCGGCAGGAAAATGCCCAATACAACCTGGAGGTAAGTTCGGTAATTCCGGATGAAGACACTATTTCGCAAAATTATCCCAATCCCTTCAATCCTACCACGAGAATAGAATTTTCATTGAATGAGACAAAAGATGTGAGAATTGAGGTGTACGACCGCATCGGAAGAAGAGTCTCCATCCTGGTGGATGGCCGCCTGAACCAGGGATTTCACTCCGTAATTTTTGACGGCAGCGGGCTGGCTTCCGGTGTCTATTTCTACCGGATTGTGACTGACCAGCAGGCTATTACCAAAAAAATGGTTTTGGTGAAGTAACTTATCCTGAGATTTTCTGAAGAAATTCCATTGCGGTAAGAACAGGCAGTTCAGCTTTTTTATAATCCTGTTTATTCCGGGAAATGATTGCATCGCATCCGTTTTCCAGAGCACAGGCATGCTGAAGTGCATCTTCAAAATCATTCCACTCCGAGGCGAGTGTGCTATCGATTGATGATGTTCTAATCTCTCCAACATTTGTAATTTTCCGCAGGTTTTTTATCTGTTCCCGAGCTTTTGATGAGTTTGAAAATTTTCTCAAGATATAGTAAATATTTGAAAACGAATCTGCAGAAACCACTCCTTCACAATTTCCATTTTCCACCAGCGAAAATAAACGATTAGCTTCCTGGAAAAATGGATATCGCGCAGTAATTAAATCCAGACAAACATCACTGTCAATCAATATTTTCTTCATATCCTTCCTTTTCCAGCAGTACCTTAGTCAGAATTTCATCATAGTCCAGGTGCCCCGGAATGGGAATACTGCCAGCCATTTTACTAACAATCGAACCTTCTTCCGGCTTCCAAGCATCATCACCTTCTACTGATTTAAGCAGTTCTTCAACCATCTCAGATACACTTATTCCTCTGCTCCGGGCAATCTGTTTTGCCCGCTCTTTAATGTTCTTTTCGATTGTAAGGTTAATTTTTTCTTTCATGGATATAAATTATGCGTATTATAAAAACGGATGATACGTATAATTATTGGTTTTGTAAATAGTACCCAGCCAACAGGCTATTACCAAAAAATGGTTTTGATGAAGTAAGATTATTTTAAAGCTTTAATCGTCATGCCTCTGCGAAAGCAGGCATCTCCACCCATTTTAAGAGTCTGGAGATGCCGTGTCGCCGCACGGCATGACGAATATTAAGAATAGATCCAGCTATCCCCTGCTTAGCAAATCCACCAGCAAAAAGTCTGAAATTTTCAGCCCCTGCCGGGTCATCTTCAGCCGGTTTTTTGTTCTGGATATTGTGCCCTTATGAATTTGGCCTGATATGTAGCCGAGCTGATTTTCAGTAAAGGAAAAATCATAACGCTGCTCAAGTTCTTCCAGGGAAATGCCTTCTTTTGTTCTCAGGGCCAGCATCAGTCTTTCTTCTGCAAGTGTGTGCAGATCCAGGATTTCATTTTCCGTTTGAATTTTTTTTGGCTCATTTTCAATGTATCCGGTCAAATCAGCCCTGTTTTGCCATCTTTTTGCAGTGGTGCCCTCATCATCCCACCAGAAAGAATGAGCTGACGGGCCAAATCCCAGGTAATTTTTATGATTCCAGTAATTGCTGTTATGAACTGCCTCTTTGCCGGGTTTGGCGTAATTACTCACCTCATACTGAATCATTCCAGCTTCCTCCAGCAGATCATATAAAAGATCGGAGTGTTCGGAAACTGTTACATCACCGGGCGGATCAATCCGGCCTAATTGTACCTGTTTGCCCAGCCTTGTTTTTGGTTCTATGGTCAGTGAGTAGGCCGAAATATGGGGCGGATCAAACACAAGAAGCTGCCGGATGTCCTGCTCAAGCATGGAGAGTGTCTGGCCGGGATTGCCGTAAATCAGGTCGGCAGTATACGTAGGAAAGCCTGTGGTTTGAAGTGCCTCCAGTGCAAAGAGTGCCTCATTCCGGTTGTGCGCACGGTGCATAAATTCCAGGATTTCGCCCTGGAACGACTGTACCCCCATACTTGCGCGGCCTACTCCGAAATTTCGGATCATCTTCAGATAGCCGGGAGTCACGTCAT
This sequence comes from Balneolaceae bacterium, assembly GCA_007131725.1. GTDB lineage: Bacteria > Bacteroidota > Rhodothermia > Balneolales > Balneolaceae > Rhodohalobacter. The sequence continues at coordinate 9,583 of SLPZ01000252.1, read as the reverse complement.
CCGGATTCAGTTCCATGGTCACTTCATCTGGCTCAAGCCGAAATACTTTGTTTAATGCAGAAAATATTTGCTCAAGCTGCCTTTCGTTCAACAGCGATGGTGTTCCGCCGCCGATGTAAATGGTCGAAATCTGCGAGCGGGTGAAGGATGAATTCTGAAAACTCAGAATTTCATTTTCAAGTGCATCCGTAAAAGGCTGGAGTAGCTGCTGCCGGGTCTTAAAATAAAAATCGCAGTAACTGCACGCCTGCTTGCAAAACGGTATGTGGATATAAATTCCGGACAATCTTTGAATGATGAATTATGAATGATGAATAATGAATTTATTGCTTATTAAGTCAAATTCAGTATTCATCATTCAAAATTTTCACTTAGTCTTCGGCGGATAGAAAGGATTTTCTTCATACTCATCAACACGGCGGTAGGCACGCTGATATTTCACATAGTTGGCCGCATTTTTTGCAATGGATGCAATCTCTTCATCGGTAAGTTTCCTGGCCTTTTTCGCCGGCACTCCCATGTAAAGGAAACCTGATTCGAGCCGTTTCCCGGGAGGAACTACCGTGCCGGCCGCGACCATCACATCCGGTTCAATTACAACACCATCCAGAATTGTAGCCTGGATTCCAATCAAAACCCGGTCGTGAATGGTGCAGCCATGAATGGTGGCATTGTGACCAACAGAAACCTGGCTGCCGATTTTTGTAGGATTGGTCTGATTGGTTACGTGCACACAGCTATTATCCTGAATATTGCTCTGCTCGCCTAACTCAATCCAGTTCACATCACCGCGAATGGTTACATTAAACCAAATTGAGCTTTCACTTCCGATCGTAACATCACCGATAATATCGGCACTTGGAGCTACAAAAACGCTCTCATCAAATTTTGGTGATTTATTCAGAAACTCGTAAATCATATTCAGTCAGGTTAAAACAAAAAACCCGTCAGAAGAACAAGCCAACTGACGGGCTGTAGTTAGTAAAATCCCAGGATAAATCAGTCACGGTACATGTAAAGTTCAACAATAGATTTGAACTGTTCATACGACTGTGGATTTTGCCTCAGTCTGTGGCCGTCTACAAAAAAGGTTGGGGTGGAGTTTACCGTTCGCCTGACACCCTCATCTCTGTGAGCCGCTACAAGATCATGAATTTCTTCAGATTCGAGATCTTCACGGAACTGATCTATATCGAGGCCAATTTCCTCGGCAAAGCCGATAAAATATTCTTCTGCATCAGCCTGTCGGGGGGACCATTGAGACTGGTATTCATAAATCAGATTATGCATCTCGTTAAACATGCCTTGTTCCCTGGCAGCTTCTGCGGCATAGGCAGCAAGCCTGCTGTGCGGAAAACTTCCAAGCACAAAATGCCTGTATTCAATCTCTACAAGATCTCCAAACTCCTCTTTGAGTCGGTCTTGCAGGGGTGCGTAATGCCTGCATGCCGGGCACGAATAGTCACTGTAATTCAAAATCTGTACTGTACGTGCAGTTCTGTCTGAAGCTTCTGTGACGGGAGTTTGTTCGGAGTTTTCAAATACACCACCGTAGTATAAGGCCGCACCGGCAATAACAACAAACGCAATAACTGCAATAATTTGAATGGATAGTTTATTCATAGAATTTTTATTTATTTCAAGCAATTATAAACGCAAAATAAGAATCTTTCTGAAAATTAAGTTTATTTATAACAAACTTTTTAATACAAAGAATGTTGTTCAATAATAGCTGTTAATTTACAGATTGCGCTAATTTGCTTTTGTACGCCATTGCATAGATTTTCATCTGTTTTACCATAGATGCAAGGCCATTAGAGCGGGTTGGTGAGAGGTGCTCCTGCATCCCAATTTTTTTTATAAACTCGGGACTGGTGCCCAGAATAGTATCGGGTGTTTCGCCCGAGTAAAAATTAACCAGCAGTGCCACCAGGCCTTTAGTGATTGCAGCGTCGCTGTCGGCTTTAAAAATTATTTTGTCATCATCCAGTTCGGTAACCAACCAAACCTGAGACTGACAACCCCGCACCAGATTTTCATCCACTTTGTGCTTCTCATCAATCGGGTCGAGCTTTTGCCCGAGCTTGATGATATATTTGTACCTCTCGGGCCAGTCGCCCAGCAACTGAAACTGTCTGATGATCCGTTCTTGTTTTTCCTCTATGGTCATACTTTTATTGACTTTTTTGCTCTTCGCAATTTTTTAAACATCCGAAACTGAGCTTTTTAAGTTACGCAATATCAGATCCATATTCAGAATGGATGGCTATCGGGCAGAAAAAAAGAATTGATTAAACGGGAACAGTTATACCTCAGTTTTCGATTTCAAATCCGATTCCACAGAAGTACTGCCTTTAATTTCCTCAACAATAGCTTGCTTTGTATCCCAGACCGGCTTGGCATAATCGATCACAGAAATATAATCACCTGATTTACCTTTAATCCGGTAGGTTTCAGTATTTGGTTTTCCCTGAAGTACATTATCAATATGAGAAATTACTTTCTCGAAGTCATCTTCATGAACGAGCTCTTTCAGCAGCATATTTTCTGCATTTTCTGTCGAAATACCGGTAATATCTGTGAATGAGTCTGAGACATACTTGAAACGGAAATGCCCTTCAGCATCCCGCAGAAGTTTGTATCGGAAATCCCTGCCGCGATCAAACATCTTCTCGAAGTTGGAATTTCGTTGCTTGAGCATAGCCATAATACGCTTCTGAAGAGACTTGTTCTCAAATGCTGCTCTTATCACCGTTTGATCATCAATACTCAGCAGGCGCGACTGAATCGTCACCTCAACTTCGGTATCTTTTTTATTTTTAATTGAAACGTTAAAAGTTCCATCATCAAAATCACTTGGCTTAAATTTGTCAAACTTGTGTTTAAAGTTTTCCAGATTTTTATTTGATAGCAATTCCCAGAATTTCATCTTTTTCAGTTCCTCATCATCAAAGCCGGTCAGATCTCTGAACGCTTTGTTTGATGTGATAATATTGCCCTGAGTGTCAATATCAACCAATGTTTTCTTAGATTCTTCATCGAGCCGGTCGAACTCAATTTGAGAGTCCACAACTTTTTTCTCCGAGCGCTTCCGTTCGGTTATGTCGTGCTGGTATGATACCCAATGCGTGATTTCACCATCATGATTCGTCAGGGGATGAATGTCCCATTGGTTAATAAATTCTGATCCGTCTTTTCGATAATTTACCGTGTGACCAAAGAAAGACTGCCCTTCTTTCAGGCGTTTTTTAAGATTATCCAGTACTTCACGATCGGTTTTCGGCCCTTGCAACATACGGGGGGTATTCCCAATGGCCTCCTCCCTGCTGTATCCGGTCATGCGTGTAAAGCCATCATTTACATAAACAATTTTAGGCCCGGGTTCTTCCAGATTTAGTTCTGTTATAAGAATTGAATCATAGTCACTTGCAATTGCGCGCTCAAGCAAATCAAGATGCTCTTTTGCCTGGTCTCTCTCTTTAACAAGTTCTTCTACAAATTTTATCAGTTTTTTGTATGACTCTTCGTCTTTACTGCACGATTTCACAAATTCTTGAAAATTTTTCATGATATGGTAATTATGTCATCAAAAAGGACAATTTAATTGTTAATAAATGAATTCTGGCATGATTCAAATGCGTAGTATTTCCACGTAATCATCAAGTAAACATTCCTTAATCTTCAAATCATTCCCAAAAAAATGAATTCTTTTTATATATCCGGATTTAATTGAATGTCAAGATTATTGCTTCCTGAAATCCTTTCTGGTGCTCAACAGAATTCCACTTTAAATATAAAATTAACAATGTATTATAATGTGTACGGACTTTGAATATTTTACTCTTTTAAAATAATTTTTGCGATGGTTTGAAGCTGCATATTGGATGTGCCCTCATAAATTTTTCCAATTTTTGAATCTCTGAAATATTTTTCCACCGGATATTCTTTAACATAGCCGTATCCGCCAAACAGGTCAACGGCCATGGAACTCACGTTTTCAGCAACTTCCGAACTGTAATATTTTGCCATGGCAGCCTCTTTTAAAAAGGGCTGGCCGGCTTCTTTCAGCCGTGCGGCATTATAAACCAGCAGACGCGCCATCTCCAGCTCTGTGGCCATTTTGGCAAGCTGAAACTGAACTCCCTGAAAGTCTGAAATTGCCTTTCCAAACTGTTTCCGTTCATTTGTGTAGGCAACGGCCGCATCAAAAGCACCCTGCGCTATTCCAATCATTTGAGCGCCGATTCCAATCCGTCCCTCGTTCAGCGTTTCGATAGCAACTTTGTATCCATTGCCAACTTCACCCAGAATATTTTCTTTCGGAACGCGGACATCCTCAAGCAGAATTTCGCAGGTAGAGCTTGCCCGGATGCCCAGCTTATCTTCTTTTTTTGATACGGAAAAACCCTGCATATCACGCTCCACAATAAATGCGGTAATACCTTTATATCCGGCTTCGGGATTCACATTGGCAAAAACCAGGAAAATATCGGCTTCCTGTGCGTTGGTAATCCAGAGTTTGGTTCCGTTCAAAATATATGAATCGCCGTCTTCCTTTGCGCTGCATTTCAGCGCGAAAGCATCACTGCCCGAACCGGCTTCAGACAAGCAATAAGCACCAACTTTTTCTGTTGCAAGCTGTGGCAAAAATTTTTTATTCAGCTCCTCAGAGCCCCATCGTAAAAATGCATTATTCACAAGTGTATTCTGCACATCCATAAAAACTCCTACCGAGGCATCCACCCGTGAAATTTGCTCAATTGCTACAATGCTCATAAAAAAACTGCCGCCTCCCCCGTCGTATTTTTCGGGAATTTCGATGCCCATAAAACCCATTTCAAAAAACATTTTTATTAGTTCGGGATCGAGTTTGGCGGCTTCTTCCATTTCATGGACTTTGGGCTTAATCATTGTTTCCGCAAACTCCGCAGCGGCATCTTTCAGCATCTGTTCATCTTCGGTTAGTTGTGTAAGCGGGGCAAATTTTATATTTGAATCTGTCATATTTTTCAATTTTTCGGTTGAATAGCTTTTTAAAACCGGTGGTAAATATAGGTAATTGTAAGCGCTTTTCCGCAGCTTGATCGGGTAAAAAGTTAGGGAATGAGCAGGTGCATTGCTATTTTCCGATAATAAAAAACCGGATTGATTTTAACTCACGATATGTCAACTGATTTGAGCCAAAAAAAACCGTTTTTTTCTGAATTCTCACCATCAGCCAAAGCTGAGTGGGAAGAGCTCATCAAACAGGACCTGAACGGAGACGATTACCGGCAGAAGCTGGACTGGAATACCCTGGAGGGAATTACCGTCCCCCCGTTTTTTATGAGAGACGACCCCGACAAACTGGAGCCGGATTACTCACCCCCTCTCCACCCGACAACCCGCTGGAAATGCTGCGAACCGGTTTATGACGCCACCCCCGAACATGCCAATCAATCCATCAAAAAAGAAATGGAAAGTGGAGCGGATGCTTTTTTGATCTCCACAACCATCACACCGCCTTCACGGGAAATTGCCGGTGACATTTCCGGAACGCTGATTCAAACTCAGGATGATATGAATGTTCTGCTTGATGGAATTGACCCTGAGGCAGGCTTCATTTTCAATTGTGGAATGGCATCGCCGGGTTTTTTAGCGATGATGAAAAACACCGAAAAAAGCCGGCCGGATTGTTTTTTTACATTCGATCCTTTCACTTTTATCGCGAAACACGGCCGCCTTCCCATGCCTGAAAAAAGAATCTCCAACACGATTCAATCACTGAGCCTGGCAGAGGGCCATTTTACACTTTGTGCCGATGCCTCATTTTATCATCACGCCGGGGCTACAACCGTTCAGGAACTTGCGGCTGCTCTGGCTATCGGGAGTGAATTTCTGGCATCTGTTACGGAGGATGTCCGCCCGAAAACCGCTGCATCTCTGTTTGTTAAAATGGCTTCAGGGCCGCTCTATTTTCCTGATATGGCCAAATTCCGGGCACTCCGCCTGCTTTGGGCACAAATGCTGGATGCCTGGAACATCACACCAGCGGAACCACTGAAAATTTTTGCTGAAACAAGCCGGTTTAATAAATCTGCTGCCGACCCTCATAACAATCTGCTCCGATCCGTAACCGAAAGTATGAGCGCAATCCAGGGCGGCGCCGATCTTCTGATGGTACATCCCTGGAATTCGGAATTTGAACAGCCGTCTGAACATCCAAAACGGATTGCCCGGAATGTTCACCACATTTTGCGGGAAGAAGCCCATTTTAATAAAGTGAATGATCCGGCAGCAGGCTCGTATTATGTGGAACATCTGACCGAAACACTCGCCCGCGAAGCCTGGAATTATTTCAGGCAGATTGAAGGTGAAGGCGGGATGTTGCAGGCACTGAAAAACGGGTCGGTTCAAAACGAAATTCTGAAAGCCCGAAAAGAAAAGGAGATAGCTTATCAAAATGGTGACCGGGTGCTTGTGGGGATAAATAAATATCCGAGGCCGAATGAAGTACAGCCTGGAAAATCACCGAACCCCGGGAATGTCACCTCTTTAAAACAAACCGGATTTGTTTTTTTTCCGGATGTAGGGGATGAAGTGATTCTGCAAAAGGCATTCCGGGAAGGTGCGGCTATAGGAGATCTGACCGAACTGTTTTTGGACCCTCAAAAAGTACTTTATACGGCACTTGATGATTTTAATGCGGCAGAATTGTTCGAAGAAAACCGGATCAAAAAGAAAAACCAGGATTCATGAAACGGCCCGACTTTTCAAACATGGACTTTGAAGCAGCCTCAGGACAAAACCTTCCTGCTGGCAGTAAAAAATCCGGTAAAACAGATACCTGGAATACGCCTGAAAATATTTCAGTAAAATCCTGGTTCGGCCAGGACGATGTCAGGGAACTCGAGCATCTGGATTTTATAGCCGGGGTTCCCCCCTATTTGCGCGGACCATACTCCACCATGTACACCGTGAGACCGTGGACCATCCGCCAGTATTCGGGCTTTTCAACAGCGGAAGAGTCGAATGCTTTTTACCGCAGAAATGTGGCTGCCGGACAAAGAGGCCTCTCCGTTGCGTTCGACCTGGCCACGCATCGCGGCTACGATTCCGATCATCCCCGGGTAGCAGGTGATGTTGGAAAAGCCGGCGTGGCGATTGATTCCATTCTGGATATGAAAATTCTCTTCGACCAGATTCCGCTTGATAAAATGTCGGTGTCGATGACGATGAACGGGGCGGTGATCCCGGTGATGGCTTTTTACATCGTAGCCGCCGAAGAACAGGGAGTTTCTGCCGAAAAGCTGAGCGGCACCATTCAGAATGATATCCTGAAAGAGTTCATGGTGCGCAATACCTACATCTATCCACCTGAACCGTCGATGCGGATTGTGGGAGATATTTTTGAGTATACATCTAAAAAAATGCCGCGCTTTAACTCCATCAGCGTTAGTGGTTATCACATGCACGAAGCGGGTGCTACGGCAGATATTGAGCTCGCCTACACCCTGGCCAACGGGCTCGAATATGTGCGGCAGGGAATCAAAGCCGGGCTGGATATTGACAATTTTGCACCGAGAATTTCATTTTTCTGGGCCATCGGCATGAACCATTTTATGGAAATTGCCAAACTGCGTGCCGGGCGCCTGCTCTGGGCAAAACTGATGAAATCCTTCAACCCGAAAAATCCGAAATCTCTTTCTCTGAGAGCCCACTGCCAGACATCCGGGTACAGCCTCACTGAGCAGGATCCGTTCAACAACGTAACCAGAACCGCTGTAGAAGCGCTGGCTGCTGCCCTTGGGCACACTCAATCACTCCACACCAATGCGCTTGATGAGGCCATCGCCCTTCCCTCCGATTTTTCCGCCCGAATCGCCCGAAATACCCAGCTCATTTTGCAGGAAGAAACCGGTATCACCAAGGCGATTGATCCCTGGGCAGGCTCCTATTATGTGGAGTACCTGACCGACCGCCTGGCAAAACGGGCTTGGGAACATATCGAAGAGACCGAAGAACTGGGCGGCATGGCCAAAGCCATCGAAACGGGAATTCCAAAAATGCGGATTGAGGAAGCCGCGGCCCGAAAACAGGCGCGCATCGACAGCGGGAAAGAGACTATTGTTGGCATCAACAAATACCGGTTGGAAAAAGAAGAGCCGATTGATATTCTTGAGGTGGACAATGAAAAAGTGCGCCAGGCTCAAATCCGGCGTCTTGAAAAATTGAAGTCAGAACGAAATGAAGAGGCTGTTCAGCAGTCACTGCAGGCCATTACCCGATGCGCCAAAACCGGCGAGGGCAACCTGCTTGACCTGGCTGTGGATGCTGCCCGGAACCGTGCCTCGCTGGGCGAAATTTCTGATGCCATGGAAACCGTTTTCGGACGATATCGCGCAACCATCAAAACCATATCCGGAGTTTACTCATCCGAACTGAAAATGAACGAAGATTTTAAGAAAGCACGGCAGCTTGCCGACCGATTCGAGAAAAAAGAAGGGCGGCGCCCCCGAATTCTTGTGGCCAAAATCGGCCAGGACGGACACGACCGGGGTGCAAAAATAATCGCCACCAGTTTTGCCGACCTCGGGTTTGATGTGGATATCGGCCCGCTCTTTCAAACACCTGAAGAGGCCGCCAGGCAGGCCGTTGAAAATGATGTGCACATCCTCGGAGTTTCGAGCCTTGCGGCCGGGCATAAAACATTAGTGCCGCAGGTCATTGAGGAACTGAAAAAACTGGACCGTGATGACATTATGGTCATCGTAGGCGGAGTAATTCCAACCAAAGATTACGAATTTCTGTATGAAAAAGGTGTTGCAGCGGTATTCGGGCCGGGTACGGTTATCGCAGAAGCTGCAGAGAAAATCCTGAATATTATGCTGGACAGTTAAAAATTACGAACAAAATCGACTAATACTCGTAATCTAATTTTTACATCATATTTCTTTAGAGCTTATTACAACCAAATACTTACTATTTTGAATGCACCTCTGCATAAACTGATCAACATTTTCTGGTCATTGGGATTATTAACAGTCCTCTTTTGGGGAATCAATCTTCAAGCCCAGGATGGCTACCCCTCATACACAAACATTACTTCCGGTGATTTTCAGGATAATGCTGTTATCTCCCTCGAACATTCACATCCCTGGTTTTACAAAGCGGGAGACGATACGAGCTGGGCCAATCCGGAATTCATCAGAAATGAATTTATACACGAAAACTGGCCGGATACTGATCACCTCAGCAATATTGAGTTTATGTTCGATTTTCCGCCATATTCTTTTGATGCTGATGGGAATGTGTGGTTTTTTAAAGAGTTTAGAGTTGATTCTACCGAATTTGGAAAACGCTATGCAATTACCGGCAAAATTCACGGGGCTATGGAAGTTTATGTGAATGGCAGCAGGACGGGGGCAGCAGGGCGCATCGGTTTTAACCGGGATGAAGAAATTCCGCGCGGCCATTTTTTACCGGTTTCTTTTGAATGGGGTAACACCGAACAGCAGTTTATTGCGCTTCGGTATTCATATCATGAACTAATGGAAGTAGGCCCGCAAACTTATATCCTCGGGCTTAACCTTTTTATAGGGCC
>SLPZ01000023.1 GCA_007131725.1 Balneolaceae bacterium | reverse complement strand
GGAGGAATAGATTGGGAAATCAGGTTCACCGGATATCTTGATGATGATGATTTTGTTGATAATTTCAGGTTAATGACCGGTTTTACCTCGGACGACTCAATGAAAGGAGAGTGGAATTTCTTTTTACCGGAATCCGGCAATACCCCCATTATTAGTTACAACTGGGAAAAGGAGTCAGATACAGTTTTGAAAATGAATATTACTGCTGTTGATAATGGAAATGTTGTATCAGTGGAATATGAAAAAGATGGTGCTGAAAATTGGATAACCTTTAGTGATGGATCAGATGTTGTGATGGCCTATTGGAACGAAAATACAGATTCCGGTTGGTTTCAGGATGAAACTGGTTTGAGATGCCATTATGAAAACTTCGAAAATACAGGTTGCTCATAACGCTTAATAAATCTTTTTTAAGAGGCTGCCAAAAAAAGGCGTCATCCCGTACCTGTCTACCTGCCGGATCCCAAAAGTTTTATAAATTATTTCTTTTTATTTGCCAGTTTGTACCAAGTTCAATAGTTTCAATTTCAGTCAATATTAAGAGAAACAATAACTAACTCTAAGGAACAGATATGAAAAGATCAGAACAACTTAAGTCAATGCTTGACGAACTGGAACCGGACATGAACAAATTTTATGAGAAGGGAAACAAGGCAGCCGGAACCAGAGCCAGAAAACAGCTACAGGAATTAAAAAAAGTTGCACAGGAAGTTCGTCTTGAAATCCAGGACTTTAAAAACACAGGAAAAGTTTAAAGATACTTTTTTTGATTTCAGAGTTATAAAAATAGCCACTTTGTAGTGGCTATTTTTTTCTTTAAAAAAGGGAAATAATTTTCAAATGAACTTGACTTCTGTCTTGAATTGCCCTTATCTTTACTACTTCGATCAGAAATGATTTACATTCCTCGGTAGATTAATGCCCCGAAAGCATTCGGGGAATCGGCTGTTTACCCGAAAGTGTTCGGGGCGCTGGTTTGAAGCAATCCGAGGCAAACAATTTATTTATTGACATTATTCCTCGGTAGCTCAGTGGCAGAGCAATCGGCTGTTAACCGATCGGTCGCTGGTTCGAATCCAGCCCGGGGAGCCAAGACCAAGCCATAAAGTTAATATTTATAAAACTTTATGGCTTTTTTATTTTGGCAGGGTAAAACAATGGTAAAACATTTTTCCATTTCGCTTTCTTTCTCTCTATTGCTTTTACTCATTACAATATTTCTGGAATTTGTCTTTATTCGAGAGTAGATTGTGTATTCACCATAAAATATAAAATCTGCTGCTATGGCTGAAACACTGATTCAATACCACTACAAAGTTCTGGAAGCATTTCACGAATACCTGGACACGAAAGATGTTGACAATCTGATTGCAGCCCTTCAAAAAGTTGAACAGTACCACCGTAACGAAACCGATCTGCCAGCCGATGCTGATATGTGGTTCCGATTCGGTTCAGATGATACCTTAGTCAATACCATTTCAGATATTCAAAATGATTTGAGGAAACCGTCCGGGCATCCAAATCGTAAAATGATGGAATCAAATTTAACCGATGCCTGTAAAAATGCTGATATTGAGATTTACTTCAGCTAATCAGAAAAAACGGCTTTCAAATTTTCGATTTCCCGCCCGATCCCTGGGTTTTCTATGGTAGTACATCAAAAAAATGAGAGCTATTTGCTGGATAATCCCTGGTAATTCCTGAGAGCAATCCGGCGCGCCTTCACACCCCGCAAGTCGATACCCCCCCCCACCCCCTATTTTGACAGCGAACGATTTTCATTTGGCTGTCGGTTCGCAGAACGGCCTTAAAAATTTGTGAAAGGCGGGGGGTGCCTTACTGATATACATAAATATATCAGATAAAAAAAGCCCGCCTGGAACGGCCTCCAGACGGGCATGGAACGCATAGAACAGAAAGGCCAAACCTGTTAATTCAACAGGTCTTGTACTGTTTTGCGTGTATCTCCTTCAATAAAACTTTCAAGTCTTTCCCGGTTCATTCCTTCCGCCATTTCCTTCACTTCTTTTACAGTGTAATTAACCGATTTTTCTGAATCCGGTATTACAACGCGATAAGGTTCTGGCTCCGATTCATCAGATTCATCAAAAAATGGAATTGGTTTCCGGTACTTGCTTTTATCTGTTTTCCGGTACTTCGCCATTACGAATTAGCTTCCAGTATTCGTACAAGGGATGCAGGCCGAAATACCTTCATATCCAGACGGGCTGCACATAGCCAGAGAGATGAATATTTTCGAACGCCAGCAGCCGGGAACTGTTCGAGTCGAATGTCAGAACGCCAGCCATACACAACGGTTGTGAAGTCGCCAGCATAGCCGATGCCTTCGGGAACGCCAGAACTGGTGTAGTTTGCTATATCTCGAATGAAGCTGGGTGCATCCTGGAAACGATTCTGGCTGTCAACAGACAAGGCCAGGTCTTCCCATACATCTGGGGCCATTACGTGCGCCCGGCCTTCGCTTGGTACGTTGGCAGTGTGAAGCAGACGTCCCGCCTTAACGAAGTCGCTCCAGTCGGGATCGGTCGCGTTTGCGTATTCGTGCTCTGCGGTTATTGCAGAGTTTAGCCCGGTGGGTTCGTTAGAACCTGATCCGGTGAAGCTGGCCTGCAAAATGGCGTCGTTTATTGCGCCGGTGAAACTCAATGCCAGCGCCTCACCTAAATTTTGACTGTCTTGTTGTAGCTCTCGGCTTACCTCAATCACGGCCCGTACAGTGTGCGGGGTGAAGTCCACCGAATCAAAGTTCGGGTCTGATAAATCCTGTTCGGCAAGTTCTTCCAAAAATTCGGCTGTTGGGTCGCCGATAATCCGTACCATTTTTGTCGATTCGGCTCCATCCAGCATAATTGAGCGCGCGCCGGCCTGAATTAACGGATTGCGCGCCCTGAGTCGGTCGATCAGTTCCGTTCCAACGTTAACAGGCAGTGTATATCCATCTGAACCAAGTGCCCTGTTCACAACGTTTCTTTCGTGATCGGTCGCGGGTTTAGTGACGGCAGCGCGCAAAAAATCGTTCAATCCAATATCGGAACCGGCGCCCTGTCTGTGATCGGCGGCCATTCGTTCGCCCGGATTGTAAACTCTCAATTTTTGTGGGCCGTACATCCGGCTGCCTCCCATGTATGGAATGGCACCATTCAGCCCGGAACCGTCTCGCTCCTCGTCAATTTGAGCTGTCAATTTTTGATACTCTTTTTCGAGTGTATTCAGCTCTTTTTGTTCGTCCGGTGTCAGATCGCGGTTTTCCTCTGTGGCCTGGGCCAAAAGTTCGTCCTGCCTGTCCAGAACTTCGCCGCGCTTTTCCGTCAACTCTTTTTCTTTGAAATATCCTGTTTGCATTTGTTTGGGGTTATTTATCGTTAAAATTTTCAAAATAGCTGCGCGGATTGGCTACAAGTTCGCCGGTATGATGATCCTGCTGCAGTTCCGATGCCAGGCTTATGAGTTCATTCCGGTTCCAGGTGATTACTCCGTCAGAAGCCCAAGCCGGTGTCGCGATAAATGGCATTTTTGCCAGCACAATTTTTTTGCCGGTGATGAATTGCGATGTAATCCGGCCGGTTGCCCGGTTGAATTTTATGTTAGAAATAGTTGCAGCGTTTAGCGGATCTTCAAACATAAAGCCAAGCCCTTCCAGTAGGCTTTCGCGTTCGGTTCCTTCGGTATTGGCAGAAAGTGCAGCCCGGCCAAATGTTTCCAAGTCCTGTTCTGTTTCAAACATTGATAAAAGTATCATGGCAGCCGCAACGCTTCCGGGCAACATATCTTCACTGATCCAGCCTTTACTTTCGAGATATTTACGAACGGCGAAAAGGTGGCCGGAATCAAACTTGTTGCGTATAAGCGATAAATTGAAAAAATCTTTTGCTTTCATATCTGATCGTATTTTAATTATTTATGTATCAATTTTTTAGTTCATTTTCGTGAACCAAAGCTTTGTGAAAGGAAATTGCGCGTTTACAAGTGCTTTCACTGATATGAAATTCAGAACAAACAAATTGCAATGCCACATCATAACTCTTGAACTCTCGAACTCTGTGAAACTCTTCGGCAATCTCCAGGTATTTTTCCTTAAGCTCCAAAGCACGTACTGCGGCATCATCTTCGCCAAAAAGGGCTATGAGATCGCGCCGGATCGCGGCTATTTCTTTTTTTAATTTCATATTCAGAGTATTTCCGGGTCCATGTGCTTGGTTTCCGGGAATTTTATGAACCGATCCCAATCAATAAAAGCCGCTCTGCCGATGTGCACCGGAACGGATTCCTGGTACTCAGGATGTTTTTTTAAAATTTTGTCTGCTTCTCTGCGAATTTTTAGTGCAGCATCCACATCTTTTTTGGTGAAGTAAGCATGTGCAAAGCGTTTATATATTTTTGTTAATTCATTGATGGGGTCGGTTTTATCTACTTTTCTTTTTCTCATTATTCGGGGGTTATGTCAAGATTCAAAGCTCTTAAAGCAGCCAGCATTTGTGTGCGTGAAGCCCTTGCCACTTTTGCGGCTGGGTGTTCCTGGGGTTGGCCGAATCGGTCGGTATAAACCGGGTTGCCGTTCATTTCCTCTTGCGCGGCTCTCATCTCATCGAACGCCTCAAAAGCCGTCTGGAGTAGTAGTAATCCGGGTTTGTCGGAAATATCATACTCCCTCTTTATACGGTTGCGCCAGCGGCGGGCTTCTTTACTTAATTTCATATCTCAAAAAAAATATTTTGGGTTCATAACAGAGTGAGAGACGAATCTGGGCAGTCGGTTGTCAGCATGGCCTTAAAAAGTTGTGAGTGCCGGGGGGGTATCACGTAAACACACGCATAATTCCTATCATTAAGAAAACAAGAAAAGCAACGTATGTTATTACGTGCCAGAGTTTTAACTCAAATGTGTTTTTGTCCTTCATCTGCTTGGTGGTTTAGGTTGTGAATGTTAATAATGTGATTTGTAAGCCTGCTTATGCGTTCCCGGTATTGGCCCGGCTGCTGCTGTCGAATTTCTGCCAGCCGGTGCAAGTAAATTTTCATCAGGTTAAAAGTCGTGCTCTGTTCTGCATTCATCATTTTATACCTTTTTTTGGTTGTGGTTATTCTGTCTATGGTAGTCCATAAAGCGCCGGTCGATCTCTTCAAGTAGTTCAGTGAATCGTTGCCAGGTATAAAAAACCCCTGACATTTTCATTTCATACCCTTCATTGCTTGTACTGCATCCCATCATGCCATTAACAAGGTCATCGAGTATTTCCTTTTCAACATGTAAATCATTTGATAGTTTAACATCTGATTTTTTTTGTGTGTCGTTTGCGTTCATTGGTTTTTAGTTTGGTTGTGGTTCTTGTTAAAAATTACTTGAGCATTGCAAAATTCATCATGCTTACGATCGAGAAGTGTGTAGCAATCTGCATTTCCTTCAAACAGATGTAGCCGGATCTCCTCAATCGTGTGGGCTTCGATAAAAGTCCGGCCTGATCTATTATGTATCACCTGGTAACGCGGTTGGTTAGATTTCGCGCCGGATGCTGATACCGGGATCGTATTCTCATTTAACTGCTCAAAAGAGAGTTCGGCTTGTTTCATGGTTCTGGATTTTGCATTCATCATTAAAAAATTATTCACCTAAAAGAGAGAGTGTGCAGCAAGCCGGGAATCCGGTTTGCCTTTCGCTCTTTGGTATTGGTTATATAGGTATTCGTTATTCCGTATTGGTTATGTAGTGTCAAAATGAAACTACCCAGTGTCATTTTGAAACTGGTGGCAGTGTCATTTTGAAACCGGTGGTTTTTTCTTCCATCATTAAAATCATTTCTTCCAGTCATTATATACCCGTTTCATTTTGATACTGGTCTGGTTTATTGTCAGGCAATACCGGATAGTACAGGTTGTTTGCACCGTCTTTTTTCTGAATAATCAGAAAGCCGGTTTCTTCTAATTCCTGAAGTGCTCTGATTACAGTCGAACGGCTGATATTTGCCCTTTTTGAGATAGTTACAATACTGGGCCATGCACAATATTTCCCCTTCCTGCATTGGTCGTGTATCTCACACCAAACAATTTTTGCAGAAGCAGATATTTTCGCCTGAAGTAGCTGCTTCGGTACGATTACAAAAATGTCCAGTTTCTTATTGATAAAATCTTTAGCCCGGATTTTGCCTGTGAATGCCTTTTCATCAACCTGCCTTTTACCTAATACTGAATTAATGAATGTAATTGCCTCTCTGCTCTTGTCAGTGCCCTTCCGAAACCCAAAATGGAAGTATCTAACCAAGTCCACAATATCGCCTTTGATGCTTTTTTTGATATTGCGTTCATCTGCTTCCATATCGTATTCTACGGATTCCAGATAACCAGTGGAATTGTGATCCATCCAGCCGCCATGTATGATGTTGAAAGACGGCCGCCCCTCGAAGAATACATGCCTGAATCGTTCGTCCTTATTTGTACATTCCTGAAGTTTTTGTCCATCAATGGCAATCCAACCGGATTCATCCGGTTTGTAATCTCTCCAGGGGATAAGTAAAGCATCCAGAACGGTTTGCACTTCATCCGGGGTCAATCGCTGGCTATATGTTTTTCCATCAGTTTTCACAAGCCCGGTATTCTTTTAGTGCATCCGCGAACATCTGCAAATTGCGATTATGAACGGAAAGCATCCCGGAAAAAACCTGTTGTAATGTTTCCGCGCCGGTGCCATTACGCTGGCACTCTCTTTTAAGAAATTGAAGGATTCGGGCATCCTGCCTTAGCGCGCCGGAATTGCCACTATTCAGTTTATTCCCTATCTTATTATTTCGGTTGCCGGGATTCCCGGAACTGATTACTGTGGCCGTTCCTTTCGCCGGGATCGGCCTTTTTTTTATGCCTGTATTCATCTCTCTTATACTTTGTGATCGTTAAGGAATGCCTCCACATCTTCAATATCATATCGGATTTTACGGCCGTTTTTTGAATAGGGGAGTTGTTCTGAATCTCTCAAATATTGAACGTGCCGCCTGCTGCATTGAAGGATGTTCATCACTTCTTCAGTAGTCAGCCATTTTTTGCGTGTGGCTTTCCGAATAGCGCCGGGAATGGATTCCTCAAACGTTTCTTGAACTACCTGCTTAACTATTTTTTGTAGTTTTTCTTTTGTCGGTATGTATGCCTGCATATTTCTATTAGTTTTGTTTGCGTTACTAATAGAAATTTATAACAGATAAGCAGAGAAACATTCCAATGAATTATTGGAATTTTATTGGAATTTTATTGAAATATTGAAATAAGTAAAAAGTTTGTGCGTGAAAATGCGAAGGGATCACAATTTTTATACCTTTTTACCTTCGCACCTGCGAAGCTGAAACTCCGAAAAGGTAAAACTATCACAATTTATTTACCTTTTTACGCCATTCGTAAAGTGTGGATTGTGGAACGTTTGATATTTCATCATTAGTAGTAAACCGTTCGTTACTGGATGTTACTATTTCAATAATTTCAGGCATACTACATCCAGGATTTCTATTGAAAGCGTCCAAATAGATAAAAACTGTTTCCTCACTCCATTTTGATGAATCCTTTTTTGTAATTCCTTTGGCAAGTTCTCTTATCTGTTTTTGTGTTTTGCCGTGTTCCTTTGGATAGCCGTATTGGTCAAATGAATGGTGAACCTGCTTATCACTTCTGGATCTTGAAGTGATTTCTTCCCAAATGAAAGATTCCAAATCTATAAAATTTGATATTGTATCAAACAAAGGATCTTCAAAATTAAATTTTGTAGAAAGTATCTTATCAAATACAAGCCTCCAGGCCTCATGTGTACATGAATATCCATGTTTATTTAAATTCTCATAAACATTAAACATAATTTCTAAATATGTCGGGTTTTCCTCACTTCTATATTCCTCATACTTTTCAATAACATCTTGAAACAGATTGTTTTCAACATATATATCCAGATCGAATTTAAGCGCTTTAGTTAATTGTGGTTTGAATCCAGAAGTGTGCTTTTCCACAAATCGAATTACATCCGTTTTTGTAAATACCTTACTTTTTTTGATACTCTCAAATGCTTCAAATGTTGTTTTAGTTGATTCCATCAAAATACCTCTCTCATTGCTTTGTCTGCCAGTTCATCGTCCAGGCTTTTCAGATACTTCTGTGTTGTCTCAATTTTCGCGTGTCGTAGGGTCTGCATCAGTTTATAAATGTCCAGCCCTTTTTCAATCGCATATTGTGCAAATGAATGCCGTGCAATATGAAACGATACCTTGCCTTCAATTTTTTTACACTCAATTTCCTCTTTCTCAATTTTTTTATTTACCATGTTTTTCATGGCTTTTAAGTGTCGGCTTACAGTTACGTTTTTTGATGCAATCCGTTTTCGTAAAGTGATCGGAGTGTATTTTTTTGAACTATTTAAGAAAGGGAAAATGTACGTTCCGGGTTTTGGCTTATAGCGTTCCAGTATTTCTTTCTGATAGGCATTCAATTCACTGCTGAACTGTTTGTCATTTTTATTCATCCGGTACGTCAAACGGCCGTCTTTGATGTTATCCCATTTCAGGCAGCAAACATCACCAAAGCGGATACCGGCGCCGTAAAAACTGAATAAAAAAGCGTTCCTGGAATGCCAGATACTTGAACCCGGTTCCAGATCCAAACCCTCAATGGCCCGGATTTGCTCAATAGATAGCTTTGTCTTTTTCGGCGGTTTGGTGTCTTTAACAAGGTTGAAACCGACAAAAGGGTCGTAATCAATAATTTTATTCATTACAGCCCTGTGGATAACTTTTTTTATCGGCTGAAATGTCTTTCGTACAGTCGATGCCTTGTTATTATGTGGCGGCCTCTGCAAATACTTCTGTAACTCATTTAAATAGTGTGGCGTGATCTTATTAAATGGAAGGGTTCTTTTACCTTCAAACTGTTCAACCTTGTTAAATGCAACGGTTCCCTGTACTACCTGTGAATGCTTCTGGTCTTTCTTCTTTTCATCCAGATAGTCTTTGGCATAATCAAAAAAATCGGCTGTTTCTTTCTCTTTGATTTTTTCGATTACTGATTTGGCAGATTTTTCACCATGTCGGGAATTTTGGGAATACTGTTCCTCTGCCTCTTTGAGTACCTGGTCTAAAATCTTATTAAGTGTGGCCTCTTTTGGGTGGCTGCCTCTTACTACTTCCTGTCGTGCATTCCAGAATTTCTTTTTAACTGAAACGCCCGTTGTTTTGTAACTGTGTTTCCGGTTGTGTGTAACCCGGAGATAGATTGGATATTCGCCGTTTTTTTTCTGCCTTTTTTTTAGAAAGAAATGAAATGTGGTTGCCATATTTTTTCGCCGGTTTGATTAACTGATTACTGTAAATGGTAAAACAATGGTAAAACAATTTACGTTATTATTGCCAATTTGAAAAGAATTAATTACAAAATATTTTACAAAAACGGTGTTTAAAGAATAATAAAGCCATTTTATGTAAATTTATATAGCAATAAAAAGCATATGTTATAATACAGCCCGGGGAGCCGCTCAATCCTGACGTGCGAACTTTGATCTTATCAGAGTTCGCATTTTTTATTTCAGCCCATTCTGCCTCAAGCTTTTTGTCAGCTTTATAGTTTACTTCAATAGTACCCGTATTATCTGTATGTACAGTAGAAAGCACTGTTTTTATTAGTACATCGGTTAAATCTCTCCTCTCAAAAAAATGACGATATTTCACAAATACAGTGACTGTATGAGTATAATTTAAATTTTTATAATGCAGGTTTACCGGTAAAAAGAGCACTGAAATGCGGTTTCCCTGGAAAAACAGAAG
>SLPZ01000168.1 GCA_007131725.1 Balneolaceae bacterium | reverse complement strand
CGTGTGTGATAGGTAAACAGCCGCCTCACAGCCGTCGGAAATGCAATATCCACATAAATCTTCGCCATGCAGTGAAGCTATGGAATCTCGCAGGGAAATGGAATTGGTTTGATACCAGAATGTAATGGTGCAAACAGCCTGTACTGAGCCTGTCGAAGTATCTCGTTTGTGCCCCTTAATACGCAATACTGCAAAAATCCAGGCAATAAATTCAACCCTTTTTGCGAAAACCCGAATTCGGTTTATATTTTCGCATGAAGAAAAATGACAGGAATAAAAACCGGAAACAGCTCTTACCAGGATCAATTCGTCCTGCACGTATCAGTTTTTTTATTGTAATGGTATTGATCAGCCTGTTTCTCGTCTGGCCGGGATACACATTCTTTTCGTCTGCCACTCCACTCATCTTTGGATTTCCCCTCTCATTCGCCTGGATCATTTTCTGCACCATTGCCGGATTCATCGCACTCCTGACGCTCTACATATCTGATAAAAAAACCGGACCTGGAGATCAATAGATGGAAACAGGCACTATTATTCTGATTGTTGTAGGCATTTATCTTCTGTTGTCGTTGCTGGCCGGAATCATCCCGTCACTTCGTATTTCAAAGAGTGTGGGAGGTTATGTGGCGGGAGACCGCAGCATGAACGTGGTCATCCTCTATTTTGTGATCGGGGCCTCCATTTTCTCCTCATTCGCATTTCTGGGCGGGCCTGGCTGGGCCTATTCGCGAGGGGCTGCGGCTTTTTACATCATCGCCTACGGGGTAATCGGCATTGTGCCGCTCTACTTTTTCGGGCCGAGAGCTTGGCGGCTTGGGAAAAAATACGGTTATGTAACACAGGCAGAACTGCTCGCCGACCGGTTCGACAGCAAATTTATGTCGGTAATGCTGGCTGTGCTCAGCGTAATTGTTTTCATTCCCTACCTTACCCTGCAGATGGTCGGCGCCGGGTATGTGCTGAATGTAATCAGCGAGGGACTGATTCCCTACTGGGCCGGGGCCGGAGTAACATACCTGATTGTACTCATCTATGTCTATTTCAGCGGTGTGATGGGGGTCGGATGGTCGAATGCATTCCAGGGAATGTTTATGATGGTGATGGCCTGGGCGCTGGGAATCTACCTGCCGAATGCGCTTTATGGCGGCGTGGGTGAAATGTTTACTGCCATCATGGAGGCGGGACACACGGCTATGCTCGAAGCCCCCGGTCTGGCCGCCGACGGAACGCGCTGGGATTGGTGGGGCTTCAGCTCTGCTGTATTTATTTCAGCAGTGGGTTTTTCGGTTTGGCCCCATTTTTTTATGCGCAGTTTTGCAGCCAAAAACCCCGATTCTCTGAAGCTCAGTGTGGTGCTTTATCCCACATTTTTAATTTTCCTGGTTCCTATACTGCTGATCGGCTTTTCTGCCGTTTTAGCATTCCCCGGCGTGGAACAGGCCGACAGTATTCTTCCACACGTGCTGATGCAGCTCGAACTTCCGGCACTCGTCATCGGCCTTTTTTGTGCAGGGGCGCTGGCCGCATCCATGTCCTCGGGCGATGCCATTTTACATTCTGCTGCCTCTATCGGCATCCGCGACGGAGTGAACCAGGTTCTGAAACAACCGCTGCGCGATAAAACCGAACGGCTGCTCATCCAGATTTCCGTTCTTGTCATCGGGCTGGTGGCCTATCTATTTGCCGTGGTAATTGATGTGTCGATTGTTGCCCTTTTGCTAGGTTCGTACGGAGGAGTGGCACAGATTTTTCCGGTAACCTTTGCCATGTTTTACTGGAAACGGGCCACCAAAGCAGGCGCCCTGGCCGGGCTCTTTGGCGGCATACTGGTAAACACACTTTTTCTGATCTGGCCGGAGCTCAAGCCAATCCCCATGCACGAGGGAGTGTACGGCCTGCTTGCTAATGTAATTTTGCTCATATCAGTGAGCCTGTTCACCAAACCGGACAATGCCAAAAGGGTGAACAAGTTTGTGAACAGCGGCAGCTAATCAAACCTGATTATATAGAACCCATAATTTAAAACCACAAACTGCAATCAGTGATGTTCATGCTAAGTATTTTAGCGCTCTATAAGAAAGTATCAAGTATTGAGTAGCGAGACGGAAGGTAATACACAGAATCTTTCTCGAAAAAAAGGATTTTGATTTGTGTAATTTTTAATCAGAAATTAATCAAAATGATATCCAGTGAGATTATAAAATATTTTCAAATTTCTGGCATAGTATTGCTGGTTGTAATCAGTTTAATATCCGGATGCAGCAAAAACGAACTCGGCCCCGCCCCGGTACCCGATAATTACGAAGAGGAAATCTCTGAATGGAAAGAGCACCGGATTGACGTTCTGAAAGGCCCCACAAACTGGCTGCGTCTGGACGGAATTTACTGGCTTGAAGAAGGCGAGAACAGTTTTGGCAGTGGTAATGATCAGGATTTACAGTTGCCGGAAGGCACCATTCCCGAACATGCCGGAGTCGTGATCCTTGAAGATGGCATCATCACAATGAAAACTGCCGCCGGAGTTAAAATCACTCACGAAGGTGAGCCGGTTACCGAAATGGTTCTTTTTGACGGAGAAAATCGCCCGAGAGTAGAACATGAGGACCTGGAGTGGTTCATCGACACCCGCGGCGACCAACACGGAATCCGTTTGTATAACAAAGACAATCCCAAAGCCGATGCATTTGAAGGTTTCCCGGCCTATCCCCTGGATGAAAAATGGCACCTGAAAGCGCGATTCATCCCTCATACGGATAGCACAACCATCACCGTAGATAACGTGATTGGAGAGCAGGTAGAACGGTTTTCTCCGGGGAAAGTGGAATTCGCGATTGATGGAGAGATCTTCTCACTTATTGCTTTCGAGGCATCTTCCGGCCTTTTTATCATCTTTGCGGATGAAACCAACCGTACCGAAACTTACCATGCCGGACGGTATATGATTATTCCTTTTCCCGATGAGAATGGAAAGACCATCATTGATTTTAACAAGGCTTACAATCCGCCCTGTGCATTTAATGTGCACACCACCTGCCAGTTGCCCCCGCCTCAAAACAGAATAGATGCGGCCATCACTGCCGGAGAAAAACACCCGATAGATTGGGAGGGAATTTAGGCTATATGCACAACAGACAGTTTTCTCAACGAAGTTTTACACGTAGTTGAGCCTGCCCGTTACTCAAAAACTACGCAAGTCATGAAATATTTATCAGCCAGTGAGGCCAGATCCGAATTTATTCCGCTAAAATGACTTTCACATCTCAAAATTCTATCTTGCTTAGATAACTAAAAATTTCAGATTACAGAAAAAAGCATGAGCAACGTACAAAATTACATCGACGAGAATATCAAAACATTTGAAGAAGAATTATTTGAGCTGCTGCGGATTCCAAGTATCAGCACCGATTCCAAACACAAAGGAGATGTAAAAGAAGCGGCCAAATTTTTAATCAATCAGCTTGAGGAAATCGGGCTTGATAATGTGCAGTTGCACGAAACACCCGGCCATCCCATCATTACAGCAGAAAGACTTCCACACGATGATCAACCCACCGTTCTGATTTACGGGCACTACGATGTGCAGCCATCCGACCCGGACGATCTCTGGAAAACACCTCCCTTCGAACCGACTGTAATTGACGGCCGTGTTTATGCTCGCGGTGCCAGCGATGATAAAGGGCAATCGTTCACACACATCAAATCGGTACAGTCATATCTGAAAACGGGCAACGAACTTCCTGTAAACGTAAAATTTATTCTTGAAGGCGAAGAGGAGATCGGCTCTCCCAACCTGATTCCATTTATTAAAAAAAATAAAGACCTGCTCTCCTGCGATATGGTATTGATTTCCGACACGGCCATGTTTGGTGAAGATCAGCCGTCAATCACATATGGACTGCGCGGGCTGGCTTACATGGAGGTGCATGTTACCGGCCCAAACCGCGACCTCCATTCCGGCCTTTATGGTGGTGCAGTGGAAAACCCGGCGAATGTGCTCTGTGAAATCATTTCGAAACTGAAAGATGAAGACGGAGTGATTCAAATTGACGGATTTTACGATGATGTGGAACCGCTCACTCCAGAGATGAGAGAAGCCTATAAAGCCCTGCCGTTTGATGAAGAGGCCTACAAAAAAAGTATCGGTTTAAAAGCTGTGCACGGCGAAAAAGGATACAGCACGCTCGAAAGAGCATCGGCACGCCCCTCGCTTGACGTGAACGGGCTTTGGAGCGGTTACCAGGGCGAAGGTGCGAAAACCGTGCTTCCCGCTACGGCCGGTGCCAAAGTGAGCATGCGGCTGGTTCCCGATCAGGACCCGGATAAGATCGCTGAATTGTTCACAAAAAAGATAGAGTCGCTTGCCCCGGATACGGTGGATGTTGAGGTTGTGTCCCATCACGGCGGCTACCCGGTTGTGATAGACCTGGATTACTACGGCCTGAAAGCCGCCGCAAAAGCGTTCGGGGATGTTTATGATAAAGAAGTTCTTTTCTCGCGTGAGGGCGGCTCCATCCCGATTGTTGCCGACTTTAAAAAAGTGCTGGGTGTAAATTCCATTTTGATGGGCTTTGGATTGAACAAAGACGCTCTTCACTCACCCAATGAGAGTTTCTCGCTGAAAGACTTCCATCGTGGAATTAAAACTTCGGCAAGATTTTTTGAACTGCTTCCGGATTTTGTGGAATAAAATTTTGAGTGTCGCAGTTTTTTATAGGCTGTGATGAATAACGGTGTTTTCTTCAAAATCGAAAAGGGTTAACCGGCGCAAATTGTAATTGCTAATCCAGAAGTTTCGAATGGACTGAATGTAGCTTCTGAGAGCTGCATCGCGTTCGTTCTGTGCGATAAACAAATTGGTGATATCAATCTGGCCAATACGATACCGGTTTCGGGCAACTTCGTATCTTCGGTCAGCAATCTGATCGGAAAGCCGGGCCAGTTCTACCTGGTCTCTCTGAAGGTGAAAATCATCAATCACATTTTGTATCTGCAGGTCAAATTGAGCCTGCTCAAAAGCGATGTCATCGGCAACCTGGCGCTGGGTATTTCGGGCAAAATTAACTTCAGCTCTCTGTTTGCCCCAGTTAAAAATAGGAATCTGAAAATTTAGTGTTACAAATTGCTGATTTAACGGTTCGGAATAGAGGTCTGTAAAATTTTCCGATGTTTGGTTCAAACCAAAATTTGCCTGTATAGAAGCTGAAAAAGAGCTCTGTTTTTCGGCCTGGTCAAGATTTCGTTCGGCCTCAAGGGATTGCAGTTCAAAATTAAGTGAAGTACTGTTGTTTCGGCGAGCCATACTCATGGCGATGGATTCATCTACCGCGATTTCGGGAATATCTTCAGGAATATCCACATCAAGAGGAGTATCGGGGTAAAGCCCCAGCAAAAGCCTGAAGTTTTTCAACTGTTGATCGTAATTGATGCGTGCCTGCGAAAGTGCTGCCTCAGCATTACGTAACTGTAGTTCTGTTTGAAGCAGGTCGTTTTCAGCAATATTGCCAACATTATACCGGCCCTGAGAAATATTGTAGATCGAGTCGTTTACCGCAACGTTGAACTCGGCAATATCCAGGTTAATTTTGGAAAGCAGCACATCAAAATATCGCTGTGTTACGGTAAGAGAGAGCTCTTCCATGGCTTCCACATAGCGCTTTTCTGCAATCCGGAGCTCAAGAGGTTCAATGCGGTTTCTCCATTTCAGGTTGTTAAACTGGAACAGTGGCTGAGTGTATCCAACAACGAGAGGTGTTGAACTCCATAAATAGGTGTTTTCATTTGCAAAAATTCCAAGCCGGGTAATTCCCGAAGATATCGACAGGTTGCCGCCGGTATACATGATTGGCTGATCGACCGAAAGGCGAACCGAAGCATTAGACTGCCGGGAGTAAATAAGTGATGTGGTGCCGTCTGGGTTAAAATTCTCCCTGAATGCACTTTGATAGTTGGGGGCGTTTCCAGTCATGCTGAGGCCGGGCAGCAAATCAGCCCGGTATGACTGATGCCGCCACTGGCTTGCTATCAGGGCGTACCTGGCCGAACGTGATAGCGGACTCGATTCAATCGCCACTTCAATCGATTCCTGCAGTGATAGTACGTACGTTCTATCTTCTTCTGTTTGGGCAAAAGCAGAGGAAAAAGCAAAGATAATTGAGGTGAGTAAAATGGCCGAAATCCTTACAAATATTCTCATGAAGATTCTATTTTTATGGTTATTCAGATCCGTTAGGGATTGATGATTGAATTTACTCGTGCCTGAGAGCGGTAACAGGTTCCTGTTCGGCTGCTCGTTTGGCAGGGAAATATCCGAAAACAATCCCGACTGCCGTGGCCACCCCAAAGGAAATGACAATTGACCCAAGAGTAACAATCGATAAAATACCGGCTGTAACCTGGATGATGTAGCTGAAGCCGATTCCGAGAATAACCCCCACAAATCCGCCTGTTACACTTATTGTGAGTGCTTCCGTCAGGAATTGGAGCTGGATGTCCTGCCGCTTCGCACCTACAGCCCGCCTCACCCCAATTTCGCGGTAGCGTTCAACTACAGAGGCAAGCATAATATTCATGATGCCAATTCCTCCCACAAGCAGTGAAATGGATGCGATGGATGCCAGCACAATATTGAAAATACGGTTGGTTCTCTGTTCCTGCTGCAGCAACAGTTCCGGTACAATGATTTCGAAATCAATCACCTGGTTATGGCGGCGTTCGAGCATCCGTGCAATAATTTCTGAAATGGTGATGCTGTAGCGGTTATCATCTACCTGCACAATGGCCCTGTCGAGCTGATTGTAGTTTCTGCCGCGGTCTGCCGAACTTTCCTGCGAGGCACCCGGCATTCCGCTTTCTGCTTCCCGGGCAGCCTGGATATCCCTGTTGGTAACGGCGGCCCGGTTTCTGTAACGCAGCAATATACTTTCAGCCGGCACAAAAACATCCATGTTGTAATCGCGAATACCGAGGTTCTCTATCTGGCTTGATGTTAACTGCCGCTCCTCCAGCACACCAATCACCGTAAACCATACATTGCCTGCCTTGATTCTTCTGCCGATTGGATTTTCGCCGGGGAAAAAGCGGGTTCGAACACCATAGCCGATTATGGCCACCGGCATGGCATCCCTAAAATGCATCATCGAAAAATTCGAGCCGGAAATAATATTGAAGTTATTGATTGAGAAATACTGGTCATTCACACCCACCAGCTTACCGCTGCGCATTTGCCCGGCCCTGATGAACTGCGTGTCGTAAATAATCTCCGGGGAAACGGCTTTGACATTGGGTATGCGCGAGTGAATACTCTGTAAATCCTGCAATGTAAGGCCAGGTGTGAATCTGCGCTGCTGCTCATTGAAATCGTCTTCAAACTCAACCTCTCCCTCGCGCTGTTCAATTACGGGCTGAATGATGACGTTGTTTGTGCCGAGAAGCTGCATGTTGGCGAGAATTTCCTGCTGGGCGCCGGTTCCTATCGCCAACATCGCAATTACCGAAGCCACCCCAAATATGATTCCGAGTGATGTTAAGAACGACCGGAGTTTGTTTCGCTTGATGGCCTCAATGGCAATGTCCAAATTGTATAGAAAAATATGCAGCATGGTTATGAGGGATTAAAATTTGTGTAAGAGAACCCTCAGGGCCGCTGTACAATTTCAATTTCCTGTTCGGGCTGGGTGTCTTCATCCGGCACAAGTTCATCACGATACTGATCGAGCACGTCGTCAGGCAATCGGAATCGCTGTATGCCTGATGTATCCGGAGGCATGGAGATGAGCACCTGGTCTGATTCAGTGAGGCCTTCCAGAATCACCACATCATTGTCGTTTGTGGCACCCATGATAA
Organism: Balneolaceae bacterium; assembly: GCA_007131725.1. GTDB lineage: Bacteria > Bacteroidota > Rhodothermia > Balneolales > Balneolaceae > Rhodohalobacter. The sequence continues at coordinate 21,181 of SLPZ01000168.1, read as the reverse complement.
TTTGCTGCATTACGGTTTGAAGCCCATCTCTCCTGAAAACATAATGCTCGTTATCGAATGCATGCACCGATTCGAGCGGCACGAACAATGCATTTTCGATGGTCTCTACCAGAATATCGTTGCTGGTAGTCATGGCGGGGCGCAGGGTTGTGTCCGACTCGTTGATTTCGATTTTCACTTCAAACACTTTGGAATGCGAATTGGGCCGCTGCTCTCCAATGTTGGCAACCGAAGTTACGATACCGGTTAACTTTTTGTCGCGAATAGCATCGAGGCCGATATCAACGGTTTGCCCCCTCCTGATTTTTTGGATATCCACTTCGTTGATGTAGGTAAGTGATTCCATTGCGCTGAAATCCGGCAGCTCCGCAACTATAGGATCAAAGGCATTAATGGTGCTGCCTGTAGTGGTTTTGCGCCCCTGCCAGTTTCGTGCATAAACCACCATCCCGTTTTCCGGGGCACGGATGGTAAAATCGTTCATGACTGTCATGATTCTATTGAGCTGATTTTGCTCCTGGGTGAGCGTTGCTTCTATTTCTCTCAAATTAGCCTGGGCCTGAAGAACCCTTGTACGGTAGTTTTGCTGCTCCTGTGCAAGCTGGCGTTCGGTACGTTCCAGTTCAATCTGGGCCTGGCGCTGCACAGCCGGTGATTCGTAAACAGATTGTTCAACCGCAATTTGTCTCTCTTCAAGCTGGAATTTCAGATTTTCGAGATTATCTCTTGCCTGGGTTAATGTAAGGGAGCTGTCGAGTTGGGCCTGTTCAAACTGTGATTCGGCCCGCTGAACATCAAGCTGTGTATTTTGCAAACGAGTCATGATTTCCGAGCGATCAATTTCGGCAACTATATCACCTTGTTGAACGACGGTGCCCTCCGGTACCAGGCTCTGAATGGTCATATTCCAGATTTGAACGTCACGGGCTCCCTGGGGACCTCTTATTTGGATTGAATTTTTTGCCTGAAGCTCTCCCGTGGTGGAAACAATAACTTTAAAATCCCCATAGGTGGGGTTTACAAACAGGTCGAGTTGATCGCTGGTATCTCTGCCCAAAAAAGCCCATAACCCAAGCAACAAAAGTACAGAGAATACTGGTATGATTATTTTTTTGTTCATCATTACATCCCTTTACAATTTTGATTTTCAGACTCCTTTTATTTTGAAAGCCATCCATATGTTTTTATGAATGGTGCCAGCCTCTAATTCTTTGCATAAATTACTATTAACACCTCTACTATAAATATCATAGTCAATAGAATAATGAAATTAATCAACAGATGAAAATTATAATTATTGTAAAATTCAGTTTTGAAATATTCTGTAAAAGTTCAGAAATACTGAATCTACACAGATAGCACCAAAGGAAGGCATCACACGGAAAAAAAGATGAGTTACACAAAAAACCCGGCACTTTACATCGAAAGAGCCGGGTTTCAAAAGTTAAATTGGAGAGAATTAATTGGCAGATTTTGGCAGTCCGTTTTCCAGGCCGAAGCTTTTGCCATGAACACTTTGTTCAAGAATTTGTTTCGGATCGTTGTTTTCATCAACAACAACCACGGTTGGCTGATGCGTTTTGGCTTCTTCGGGTTCCATTTCCGCATAGGCAATTACGATAATCCGGTCGTCAACCTGGGTAAGCCTGGCGGCGGCCCCATTCATGCAGCAGACCCGGCTTCCGCGTTCGCCCGGAATAGTATAGGTTTCGAGGCGCGAACCGTTGGTGATGTTCACCACAGCAACTTTTTCGTAAGGGAGAATGTTGGCCATCTCCAAAAGTTCCTCATCTATGGTGATGCTGCCTTCATACATCAGATTGGCTTCCGTCACCTTCATCTGATGCAATTTGGATTTAAACATTGATAATTTCATCTGTAAGTAAGCTTATAATTCAATCAAAAAGTTGTCGATTAACCGGGTTTTCCCAAGCCAAACGGCTCCGGCCAGTATATATTTTTGTCCTTCTTGTAACGTGTTTTCGGGATGCAGCGTTTTGAGAGAAAACATATCAAGATAATCAATTTCAAAACCTTTTGCTTCCAGCTCGCTTATCTGGTGCTCTATCAACAGCTTCGGTGTTTTAACACCATCAAGAATCTGTTTTTTGATGAATTGCAATGCCCTGTAAAGTCCGGGCGCGGTGGTTCTCTGTTCGGCTGTGAGGTAGGCATTTCTGCTGCTGAGTGCGAGCCCGTCGTTTGCACGGACAATCGGGGCCATGACCAGCTCCACATTATGATTGAACTCCTGAATCATCCGGCTGATGATCTGGAACTGCTGAATATCTTTTTGGCCGAATACAGCCACATCGGGTGTTATGATGTTAAACAGTTTATTCACAATCAGCAGAACTCCTTCAAAAAAACCGGGTCGGATGGCGCCACACATAAACTTGTTCAATGAATCTATTTCAATAGAGAGTTTTTTGTCATCATCATAAACTTCACCGCGATCCGGTGCAAAAACCAGGGATACATTTTCGTCACGGCATTTTTGCAAATCATTCTCAAGTTCTCGCGGGTAGGAATCGAAATCTTCGTCCGGCCCGAACTGCTCCGGGTTCACAAAAATGGAAACAACCACGGTATCACCCTGCTTATGGGCCTGCCTGATGAGCTCGATATGCCCCTGGTGAAGAGCTCCCATGGTGGGAACGAATGCAATCCGTTTTCCCTCTTTTTTTAATAACTCGATGCTTCTGCGTACATCGGAAATCGTTCGGTTTACATCCATAAAAAATCAAACATCAGATTGTTGCAAAGTCTCAACGTTCAGGCAAAAAATGAGCGGCAGGTAGCTGCCTGCCGCTTTGGGTCTTTATTCCGTTAAATAGCCCGATCCGGGTCAAAGTCCTCAAGAAGCTGTTTTACCCTGCTCGTAAAGGCTCCTCCGTGTGCACCGTCAATTATGCGGTGGTCATAGCTCATGGAGAGATACATCTTGTGGCGGATGGCAATCACATCGCCCTGTTCGGTTTCGAGCACAACAGGCCTTTTCTCAATAACGCCGGTGCCCAAAATGGCAACCTGCGGCTGGTTGATGATGGGTGTTCCCATCAAATTGCCCACACTTCCGTAATTGGTTAGCGTGATGGTGCCGCCAAAAAGGTCGTCCGGGCTGAGATCTTTATTGCGGGCTTTGGTTGCGAGGTCGTTCACAGCTTTTGCAAGCCCGATCAGGTTTTTATCCTGCGCCTGTTTGATGACAGGCACAATCAAACCGCCTTTTCCGCCTTCTCCCAAAGCAACGGCAAGCCCGAAATTGATGTCTTTTTTCAGGTGAATTTCATCCCCTTCAACCGAACTGTTCAGTAACGGAAATTCCCCGATAGCTTTGATGAAAGCCTCAATAAAAATCGGGGTGTAGGTAAGTTTAACACCGGCTTGTTCAAAAAATTTCTTTTTGTTGGCTTCGCGCCATTTCACGATGTTGGAAACATCCACATCACTGAAGGTGGATACGTGGGCAGAGGTCTGCTTGGAGCGAACCATATGTTCGGCAATCATCTTTCGCATGCGGTCCATCTTCACGATTTCCACATTTTCATGCGGCCGGCTGACATTAAGCTCTCCGGCAGAAATCCTGCCCTTTTTTGCAGATTCTGAGTCCGTTTTTTGAACCGGTTTTTCAGGTGCTTTTACCTTACCGGCTTTTTTGTCTTCCACATAGGCCAGAATATCATTTTTTGAGACCCGGCCGTCTTTTCCGCTGCCTTCAATGTTTTCAAGTTCTTCCTGGCTAATGCCTTCTTCTTTGGCAATTGACCGAACCAACGGAGAATAAAACCGGTTGTCCGATCCGATGCGCTGTGGCTCGGATACGGCGGCATCTGATGCAGCAGCTTTTTTAGCCGGCGCTCCATTTTCGGAGGCAGTACTTTCTTTTTCTTTGGGTTCTTCTTTCTTTGGCTCTTTTGGGGCGGCAGCAGCTTTTCCGGTTGCAATAATAGCAATAGTCTGTCCCACTTCGATGGTGTCTCCTTCATCAACAAGAATTTCAACAAGTGTGCCGGCTTCGGGTGATGGAACTTCGGTGTCTACCTTATCTGTGGCAATTTCAAGCAGGGTTTCATCTACTTCTACTTTGTCTCCAACTTTTTTGGCCCATTCAATCACGGTACCTTCCATTACGGATTCACCCATCTGCGGCATTACCACATCAATCCGTTCGCCTTCCTCTTCTCCATTTTCATCACCAGCAGTTGCCGGTTCCTGTTCAGGTTCTTCCTCCTCTTTTCCGGATTCTTCTTTGGCATCTTCAGTTTCTTCAGCGGCCTCCTCCTTTTCCGGTTCCGGTGATTCTTTTACATCAGCCGCATCGGCTTCGGTATCAATAATGGCAATGGTTTGGCCTACAGCTACAGTCTCATCTTCCTGCACCAAAATTTCAACCAAAACACCGGCTTCGGGCGAGGGCACCTCGGTGTCCACTTTGTCGGTTGCAATTTCGAGAAGGGTTTCGTCCACTTCTACTTTGTCGCCCACTTTTTTTGCCCACTCAATAACAGTTCCCTCCATTACGGATTCGCCCATTTCGGGCATTACAACTTCAACCTTTGCCATGTCAGACTCTTCTTTTTATGAGGTTTTTGATCAATAAATTTCACACAAATTTTGTACTGGTAAAGATCAGAATAATCAATATCACTTCAAAATGATGATGAGGGGATATTATCGGTTTGATGGTTTGTGGAAGCTCTCAGCCAAACATTAGAAATTATATTATCCGGAATCAGAAAAAATAGCAGAAGCTTAAATCAACCCAAGTTCTGTATTTGAGTTTTAACTACAAACTCATATACTCAATAATCTCTGTGTATCATGATTCGTTACGGTTTGAACAGTATCAAGCATTGCGTTTGGTTTTTAAATTTTGATTTTATGAAAGCGTTTATCGCAATTTTATTTTTCTCCTTTTTGATATCACTTTATCTGCCCTGGTGGACACTGATTATTCCCGCATTTATTTTTGGAATATGGATGCTCGAGCGTGGATTTCAGGCTTTTTTTATCGGTTTTGCCGCTGCCGGTTTTGCCTGGTTTTTTCATGCCGCAGTTATACATTTTTTGAATGATGCTATTCTCTCCACACGCATTGCCGAAATGATGGGAGCCGGTTCGCCTTGGGTAATTTTACTGATTACATTTTTAACTGGCGGTATCCTGGGCGGCCTCGGCGCTCTGACCGGCATGCTGCTGAAACTGAACCTGAAACCTGCCGGCACATAATATCCATAACATTTTTAATGAGTTGATTCGATTTAGTCTTTATGAGTGAATATCCTAAAACTGACGATCCAAAAGTTCCTGAAAACGACCCTCCTAAAAAAACCCTCTTCACACGTTTCCTCGATTTTGTGGAGTGGCTGGGGAATCTGCTTCCGCATCCCGTAACGCTTTTTGCCCTTTTCGCTTTGGGTGTTGTGCTGTTTAGCGGACTGGCAGAATGGCTGAACTGGTCGGCACCTGATCCGCGCCCCGAAGGAGCCACCGGCCGTGCACCGGATGGAATTATTGAACCGGTCAGCCTGATGAACGGCGAAGGATTTCGCATGATAGTAGAAAACATGGTAACCAATTTTACCAGTTTTGCCCCCCTGGGTGTAGTGCTTGTGGCGTTGCTGGGTGTTGGTGTGGCCGAACATTCCGGCCTGATCAGTGCCCTGGTGCGCGGAATTGTTCTCAAGGCAGCATCTATTCAGCCGTCGAAAGAGACGGGTGGATTTAAACGTTCACTCTTTAGCTCTTCAAACCTGGTGTTAAGAGTACTGGATATCGTGCTTCTTCCGGCACGGTATTTCTGGCATTTGTTAAAGATTCCATTTAAACCCGCCCTCAGTTTCATCATGCAGCCAAAGCGGCTGGTTACAATAGCCATCTGCTTTGCTGCAGTGGTTTCAAACACGGCATCTGAGATGGGATACGTGGTTCTGGTACCCCTTGCCGCCGTAATTTTTCACTCTATGGGGCGTCATCCGCTTGCCGGGCTTGCCTGCGCTTTTGCCTGCGTTTCGGGCGGATACAGTGCAAACCTGCTGATTGGCACCATCGATCCGCTTCTGGCCGGCCTAACACAGGAAGCAGCCAACCTGATCGACCCGGAATACACAGTGCATGCAGCCGTAAATTGGTATTTTATGTTTATCAGCACCTTTTTTATTACCGCTACGGGTGCATTCGTAACGCTCAGAATTGTCGAGCCCAAACTCGGCGAGTATGACGAAAGTATGGCAATGGAAGACCTTTCTGAAGAAGTATCGATGGATCCTCTGACTGACAAAGAAATTCATGCATTGAAATGGACCGGGATATCAGTAATCATTATGTTCGCTGCACTGGCCATGACCATCGTTCCCGAAAACGGGGTGCTTCGAAATCCGGAAACCGGCGAGATGCTGAACTCTCCGTTTTTGAATGGAATTGTGACGTTTATCTTTGTCTGTTTTTTGATACCGGGATTTGTGTATGGCCGCATTGTGGGCACCATGAAAGATGATCGGGATGTGATAAAAGGGATGGCCGGCGCAATGTCAACCCTGGGCCTCTATATCGTGATTGTTTTTTTTGCCGCTCAGTTTGTTGCCTATTTCGGATGGAGCAATCTCGGGCAGATATTTGCTGTAAAAGGAGCACAGTTCCTGCAGGATATTGGCATGACCGGCCCCATAATTTTTATCGGATTTATCATGGTATCGGGTTCGGTAAACCTGATGCTCGGTTCCGCTTCGGCGCAGTGGGCGGTTACGGCTCCTATTTTTGTGCCAATGCTGATGCTGGTTGGTTACAGCCCGGAAGTGATTCAGGCTGCCTACAGAATCGGCGATTCGGTTACCAACATCATCACCCCCATGATGAGCTACTTTGGCTTGATTCTCGCCTTTGCCAATAAATACGATAAAGACCTGGGCATTGGCACCATCATTGCCATGATGCTTCCATACAGCATATTCTTCTTTTTAGGCTGGCTGGTACTTTTCTACCTGTGGGTTTTCGGACTTGGAATGCCCGTTGGCCCCGAGGCGCCTACTTATTACATTATTGGGCAATAAAAAAAGTTTTCGGATTATTAAAGCTTGGTATTTATAAAATATTAGCCTGACATATTCAAAGGTTTCAATATAAATTCAACCCAAAAGGTGTTAGATTTTTTTACACCTAAAGCATTGAAGCCATGAATTAGCTGTAGATTATACGTCATAGACGTACTTTTTCTAAAAACATTGTTAATGAATAGAGTTTTTAAAATGTCTGATTTGTTTGTGTTTAGCGGTTCAAATCTAACAACCTGACAGAGTACCGTGCTTTTCGGTTCCTGTCAGAGTTGTGATCAAAAGGTAACTTGCTACGAAACAGATTAAGAAACTGATCTCCGATGATGAATACCACCTGTTTCAATTGCAGTTATACATCCGGCCGGAAGCTGGAGACATAAACAAAGGAAGCGGTGGAATCAGAAAACTCAAATGGGCCGGATCTGGACGCGAAATGCAGGGCGGCATCCGGGTGATTTATTATTATTTCACTGACTATGAGCAAATTTACACGCTTTTTGCATACCTAAAGAATAAAAAAGACGATCTCACTGCAAATCAATTGAAGCAACTGAAACAACTGGTTGAAGAGCAAATGTCATGAATGATAAAATGTTTAACGAATTACTGGAAAGTGTCAAACAAGCCGGAGACATTCGTAAAGGAAAACGCAAAACATCCGGGTACACTGTGATTGAAGAACCTGATGTTGCGGCAATCCGCGAAAAGTATGATATGACCCAACAGAAATTTTCTTCCCTGCTTGGAATTAGTGTTGGCACCCTTCGAAACTGGGAACAGGGAAGACGCAAGCCTCAGGGGCCGGCTAAAGTACTTTTGAAGATAGCTGAAAAGAGGCCTGAAGCAATTTTGGAATCTTTAAGATAAATCATGCAGGAAAATAACTTGTATTTCGTGTGAACGAATTACCGTTTGTTATTTTAATCCGGTTTTACAATCGAGATTCTTTTTGGATAGGCTTCCCGGATTTCGCGATATTCTTCGCTGTTTTCAGCAAGTGAGGAAAATGGCACACCAAACCGTTCACGGGAAACTTCATCCCAAAGATCATTGTAAGCAGCCAATATCTCATCAAGAATTTCACGATAGGTTTCGTACTCTGTATGTCTGTCTGTTTTGATTGCAAGGGTTGCGCTTTTAGGGCTTAAAGATAGCCCGGGATCACTTCCATAATTCCCAACAAATGATTTTACCCGATTTTTTATACTGGATATGGTTTCGGGTTGATCATTTGCCAGTATCATACCTTGTGCATTGATCAAAATCGTGAGCAGATCATTTTGATCAATGACTTCTGCTTTTTTCGAAGCAGCATCAGAGATTTCCTGTCTTGTTATAGCTGATGGAGGAATGGGTGGCAACGTTAAGGTTTGACTTGGATATAAATTAGATCCGGAATCATCTTTCCCTTTATAAACAGAATAATTAATCCGTAAGGCATCCTGTACTCGTAATACTTTTTGAACATCGAGAATAGTCTGAAATTCGGAATTACGGTTAACACGTAAATCAATAATATGTGAGCTATTTAATGCTTTTTCATCTAAAAAAGATTTTAGTTCATCAAGAGTCAGTGTTTTTCCATTAGCAATAATTTCACTCTCCTCGTTGATCTTGATCTGCACCAGTGACTGTCCGTGATTTTCTTTGGGATCCGTATAATGTTGGATCAGACTGTTAACCTTAAAAAACGGCCCCCTTTTCATTTCAGGATGTTCTTTCACTGTAAAATGCAGCTCATCGTTGACGGATAGCTCTTGCAGTTTTCCGTCAAGTTCGGATACATCCATCTTTTCTCCGTTGAGTATAATCATTTCAGAGTCAGTCATTTCAATGATGATCTCTTTGGCAGAACGTTCGGCATCAGCCGGTGTTGATTCACAGCCTAAAAAGAGGGCCATTACAAGAAATAGAGGAATCAGCGAAAGAATTTTCATGACAGATTTTAATTTGTTTATGGATTTGTTCATCATCTGAAATCGCATTTTTGTAAGTCCGAAATGTATACTGCTTGCAAGCGTGCAAGTCGGTTTGTGAAGAAGCGTTTGAAGCAGAGTTTTCTGGTAATCAATAGTTGAAACACCGGACTTGAGCACAGCATCATCAGCTAAAAACTCATGATTTAAGTGAATTGCTTTTTTGTAGTAATAAAGCAGCGGATTGAACCAGAAAATGATTTTGAGAAATTCAACAAACAGAATGTCAATCGAATGTTTTTGTTTTGCGTGGGCGGCTTCATGCAACAGTACATCGCGGCCTGTTTTCCCACTTTCAAACCGTTTTTTATTTACATAAATGGTGCTTAAAAAAGTGTGAGGCACCACATTTTCACTCAGCAAAACCACTTCCAAACCCTCAAAAAGAGTGCTTGGATTTCTGTCCGCCCGAACCTGGATCATATGAATAATCCGCAGCAGGCGTACAAAAAGAATTAACACTACTATGACATAAATACCAATTAACAGGCTGGTAAACAGGCCTTCTGCTCCCGATCCTGCTTCAGCGTTTGTTTGATAGCTTTCGCCATCAATAAAAGGGTATACTTCCACAGATTCTGAATTTTGAACAGAGGATGGAGCTGATATTTCGCTGATTTCATGCGGCATCAAAAAATCCCCGAAAATACCAACAGGTACCAGAGGGATCGTCAGCGAAAAAACCAAACTGAAGAGCAGGTATCCACGGTTGAAATGGTACATTTTTTCTTTGATTAAAACAGTGCGGTAAATCAGTAACAGTATGCCCAGGCTAAGTGTGGAGTAGATCAGGTAAGTAATCATTTCTGCCTCTTTTTAAGTTCCTGTTCAACAATCTTTTGAAGCTCTTTAAGCTGCTCTTCACTGAGGTCGGTTTCCATGGTAAAAAATGAAGCGAAGTTAGCCGGCGAGTTATCAAAATATTTTTTAATCAACCCGTTGATGTGCCGCGCAAAATAGTCTGATTTCTTCACCAGCGGAAAGTATCGGCGCGAGCGTCCAAGCTGTTCGTAATCGATATAACCCTTATCCGTCATGCGCTTTAGTAGAGTAGCCACGGTTGTGCTTGCAGGTTTGGGCTCGGGATACATTTCCAGCAATTCATTCAAAAATGCTTTGCCCCGCTCCCAGATATATTGCATTAACTGTTCTTCAGATTTGGATAGCTTCATCATTCTACAAGTTTAGACTACTTTCTACAAATGTAGAATTAAGATATGAGATATGCAAATATTTTTCTCAGATGGCTATACCATCAATTTTTAACAACCCCGAAAAATATCAAATAAAATAAGGATTAAGCTGTGGCACTAATCGTTTATCTAAGGCTTAATCACTCCCTCTTCGCAGGAACCAAAAGCACCGGAACTTTACTGAAGCGGGTGACCTGCGTGCTGACACCGCCAAGGAAAAATTCGTGGACAAATCCCTTGCCCTGGCTGCCCATCACTACGAGAGTCACATCGTTATCTTCAATAGCACTGATAATCTCCTTGCCGGGCGTTCCAAATGTGATGATCAATTCTGCTGTGGGCCGGGTTTTATCAGATAGCGAGTTTCGTATTTCTTCGAGTTGCTCTTTGCTTCTCTCTGAGAGTGCCTCATAACTGACGGGATCTTTCAGGGCGATGGCATGATGGCCCTGAACGTGTATCAAGGATATTCTGCCGATCTTACCCTCTTCATCCAGTCCTTTTAAAACGTCAAAAGCACGATATGCTGTTTCGGAAAAGTCGGTGGCATGAAGAACATGATTCAACGAATTATCCACCGATTGGGTCAATACAAGCCGTCTCTGATCCGTATCTTCATCAATCTGCTCCATCTCTATATTCACGAGATAAACCGGCAGCCTGGAGCGCTGCAGCACTTCCGTAGCCGTGCTTCCGAGCAGCAGTTCTTCTACTTTGCTCTGTCCACGGCTTCCGATAATCACAAAATCAGCATCATGTTCATCAGCGGCAGTCAGAATTTCAGCAGGAGGGTAATAATAAACTCCCGATCGAAGTTCGGTCTCAACGATCAGATCTTCTCCTTCCAGTTTTTTCTTGTACTCCTTTAGTTTTTCAGAATATTTTTCGGTATTAAACTCGGTTCTTTTTCCCGTAAAAGGCACAGAAACCACAGTAACAAGAGTCACTTTTTTTGTACCGAATTTTTTGAAATTGGGCAGTGCCTCTAACAGCAAATCACTCGCTTCAGATTGATCAAGTGCCACCAATGCATGAATAAATGTAGATTTCATAAGAGTTCCTCTTGTTAATGGTTAGTATTTATTTTCTGAAGTAATTTCCTTAATAGTAAAATAAGAAAGAATAGCGTGGTTCAAATAAATTCTGTTTCCTGAAGGCTGTATAAATCAAAAATCATCAAAAAAATCTATAAACGTGGTAAAAAAATATCTTGAAACGATGTAAACGGGTTCGGTTCTATTGATTCTCATATAGCGAGAAAAACCTTGCGCAGTTTCAGTGCCGAATTGCAGAAAAATCTGATCGTTTTCCGTATAAATGTAAATACATCCTTCAGGCTCAGGGAGACCATAATCTTCATTCGCAGGAACCTGGTCGATTCTGAAATCGGGATTTATGTTTGAGTACAGATTTCGAAGCTCGGTTGCCTCGCGGTTCGTCAGCGTGATTTGGCGAATTACTTCCGGCGAGTGGGTTACCCATTCGCGAATGTCGCGGCAGGAAGATTGCAGGCTCGAAATTTCAATGCGGTCTTCTTCAAAAAAAAGCCGCCTGTTTTGTGCGGGAAAATAGGCAGTGATGGATTGAATGCTTTTCGGTTCCAGATCATACACGGAACTGTAAATAACATGGATGTGATCGTCATTCCCCTGAATTTCAATGCCTTCGGTGTGATGGTGATGCGGAGATGTGTCTATGAATCGAACTATCAGAAAAAGAAAGAACAGGCCCGCAACTGCCAACATCAATTTTTTTGCAACGGAATGTAGCTCCATCAGTCTCTCCGCCGTTTAAACCAAACCGCAATTCCTGCCACAATAAAAACGGCCGGTATAGCGACCGAAGAAAGCAAAAAAGTATTGCGAAGCTGGCGGTTGGTCAGGTTTATGACCGGCAGTTCATAGCTAATCGGCTCAAGGTCCAGCAGAACTTCTTCATCCAGCAGCCAGTTGACAGTATTGGTCATCAGCCGCTGATTGCCCAGGTAGTTGAGATATTCATTCGTCGCAAAACTTCCTGTGCCAATCACCGCTATTCTGTTGCTGATGGCTTCCTGCTCTGATTCAAGCACAACCATCATATCAAAAGGCTGCGGGTTGATGTCTGCATCCCGAAGCTGTTCAATCTCATCAGGAGAGCTTACCGTAACACTTTGTGCAGAAGAATTGAAAAGTACAAGAGGACTGATGTGATCCGGAACCGGATCGGCAAGCCGGATTTCCTGTATCCCCGGAAAAAATGTAAGCGGCAGGTCACGGGTAATGGGATGCTCTTCGTACGATCCTGTAGCCGGTGCCATCGCATCGTTCCAGAAATGGTTTCCAAAATCGATAATCATGTTATTTTGCGGCAAAACACCATACTCTTCGAGAAGCCCGCTGAGCCCGCCATCAACAAATGGCCGCAGTGTAACCAGCAGATTCCCGCCTCTATTCAAGTATTCGCGAAGGGCCTCACTCTCTATTGGCAAAAACGATTCAAGCGGAGATGCAATCACCACAAGGTCGGCATCATCGGGTACAGCCCCTTCGCGCTGCAAATAAAGTTTGTCGATTTCAAAATCCATCAGCTCAAGAGTCTCTTTCAGTTTCAGCATGCCTTGTTTTTGGTGCAGAAAAATCGGACGGTCTTCCTCACCCTCCAGCTCAAGATGATCTTCCGAAACACGGCTGAAAATATCGAACTCGCCATGCCCTGCTGTAAAATAGATTTTCTGTCCGGATTCGTGCAGCAGTTGATAAATGCCGTTGGAAATACTGACTTCATCACTTCCGTAAATTTCAACATGGCGGCCGCCTTTACGGATTACGGTAGTTCCCTGGAAACGAACATTATAACGGTCGGCTGCCGAGGGGTTGCTGTTTATATCATAAAGCTCAACAGAAATCCAGGGTGATTTTCTCTGATATTCTCGCAATAACTCTACAGTAGGTGCATATCGCGGATCGTTCTGGATGTAAAAGTGAACGATTCTTACCTCTTCGTCAAGGCGGTCGAGAATGGCTTCAGACTGTGGTGAAAGAGAATAAAGGTTATCACGCGTAGTATCTATCCGGAAATCAATCTCACGCGCTGTAAGATTCAACAGAATGGTTCCGGCTGCCAGGCTGGCAATGATAATAAGAGTTGAAATTTTATTCATAAGCGTGAAAAGTATAAAATCATAGTTGTCATGATCTGTTCATCAGATTTATCCGTATCTGCGTATATGCAGTCGCAGCCAGGCGAGGCCGTAAAACAGCCCTGTAAGCGAAAGCAGATAAACAATGGAAGAAAAATTGATCAGTCCGCGCACAAAATCACCCTGATGGGTTGAAATGGAAATAAACTCAAACGGCAGGTTGATGAACTGCAGGGCTTCAAAACTGCCGATATAGCGGATAAACCAGAGCAAAATTAAAATGGCAGTGGTGCCGAGTGCGGCCACAATCTGGTTTTCGGTCAGCGATGAAACAAAAAGCCCGACGGAGATATAGCAGGTGCCAATCAAAAAAATTCCAAGGTATCCTGTCCAGATCGGGCCAAAATCAGGGTCTCCGAATGTTATCAGCGGTATCAGAAAAATGAGTGAGCCAAGCAGCATAATACCCAGCAGTGTTACGGCCGAAAGAAATTTACCCAGCAACATATTCCCGATGGAAACGGGCATACTGAAGAGCAGTTCGAGTGTGCCAGATTTTTGCTCTTCCGACAGCAGGCGCATGGTAATAACCGGCGCCAGAAGGAGCAGCAAAATGGCCATGTTATGAAACGCATTGCTCATGGTGGCCACTTTCAGGTAGTAGAGGCTGAAAGAGAAAAAATAGCCACTAATGAACAGAAAAACGGGAATCACGATGTATGCGATGGGACTCCAAAAATAGTTAAACAGCTCTTTTCGGTAAATGTTTAGCATGATGATCGGTCTTGGTTTTACTCGCTTCGCATATATTGCAAAATGGTTTGTTCGAGATCTTTGGCAAGAGGCGCCACTTCCAGTACAGGGATGTTGGCGTGCAGAAGGTCTTTTAAAAGTCCGGTTTGAATCTCATCGCTATCCGAAAAGTTGAGTGAAACTTTGACGGATTCGCCGTTTTTTACCGGTTTGATGTCGAAATTCAAATCTGAGCTGTGGGTTGAGAGTACAGTCTCGATGGCTTGGGTTTTTCCTTTTAGCTTCAGCACCAGGCTGCGGCGGCCGTCATCAGCCAGGCTGTACTGGTCCAGCCGGCCCTGGTACCGCACCTTTCCATTTTTGATGAGCACAATTCTGTCGCACAAATGCTGGATTTCCTGCAAAATATGTGTGCTGAAAATTACCATCGATTTGCCGGAGGCTTCCCGGATAATATCCCGCATTTCGCTGATCTGGCCGGGATCGAGACTGGAAGTAGGTTCATCAAGCAACAGCAGTTCCGGATCACCGAGAATGGCCTGTGCCAGTCCAACACGCTGACGGTATCCTTTGGAGAGTTTACCGATTTCACGTTTTGCCATATCGCCGATATAACACCGTTCAATCGTACGTTCAACCGCCATTTTTTGCTCGATTTTTGGGATTCCTTTTAACCGGGCAATTGTGGTGAGGTAGGAACGTACTTTCATATACTCGTACAGCGGCGGAACTTCGGGAAGATATCCGATTCGCTTTCGGATTTCCAGGTCGTCTCGTACAAGGTCAAGGCCGTTGAGTTGAGCTGTACCGGAATGAGGCGCCGTGCAGCAGGCGAGCATCCGCAGCGTGGTGGTTTTTCCGGCGCCGTTCGGTCCCACAAAACCGAGAATTTCTCCGTTTTCCAAATCGAATGAAATGTTCTCGACAATTGGCCTTCCATCAATCTTTTTTGTGAGGTTTTTTACGCTGAGCATATTCGTGTGTTAATTAGTAAACAAATTCGTTATCGCCGGCAAATTGATACATCGTCACCGGCTTTCCTGCAAATCGCCGATACTGTTTCATGATGGCTTCACAACAGCCCGCCCGACAATATCACCGCCTTTTACTTTTTGTAAAATATCATCTGCTTTCTCCAGCGGATAGGTTTGAACGGGAATGGTTTTCAGCTTTTTGTCCCGGACGATATCAATCAGCTCCCGCAATTCTGTCAGGCTGCCTGTGTAGGAGCCTCGAATAGTCAGATTTTTTAGCGTTGCAACAGGGTTTGAAAATGTGAGTTTGCCGCCAAAAAGGCCGATCATCACCATCATTCCGTTTTTCTGCAGCATACTGAAAGCGCCGGATGATGTTTCTGTAGTGTTTACAAAGTCGATAACGGCTGAGGTTCCCCGGTTTTCGGTTTGAGCCATCACCGCTTCAACAACATCCTCTTTTTTCGAATTGATGGTAGCGAAATCACCGATCTGCCTGGCAGTTTCCAGTTTTTTATCATCTATGTCCACAACAATTACATTTGCCGGAGTCAATTCCCTGACTACCTGTATGGCCATCAAACCGAGGCCGCCCGCACCAATAATTACGAGGGTTTCATCTTTTTCAAGTGGCATAATTTTTTTCAAGCCGCTGTAAGCCGTCAGACCGGCACAGGCATAAGAACAGGTATTTTCCGGTTTCAGACCGTCGATATTTACGAGGTATCGTTCATCCGGTATAAGTATATAATCACTATAACCGCCGTCTGTGAACACGCCCAGCGATTTTGGAGACAGGCACATCTGCATGCGGTCGGTGTTGCAGTATTTGCAGTTGCCGCAGCCAATCCAGGGGTAGATCAGCCGTGTATCTCCGTTCTTAACGGTTTTTGCATCCGGGCCGGCAGCATCCACAGTCCCTACCACTTCGTGGCCCATCGTCATCGGAAGATTCACTCCGCGATCGGCAATGTACATTCGTTCATCGTCCCCGAGTTCATAATATCCTTCCCAGATGTGCAGGTCAGAATGGCAAACGCCGCAGGCATCCACTTTAAGAAGTACCTCGCTGCCTTTGGGTTCAGGTTTTTCCAGTTCTTTCCATTGCAATGGCTTGCCAAATTCTGTGAGTTGAAGGCTTTTCATGTATATGATGATTGGGTTAATTTATTTGATTGATCAATTTTCTTTCGATTTTGCTCTACCCATGATTTACAATCACGGTTTTTACAGCGGTCACATCATACAGAGCCTCGAACCCTTTTTCGCGGCCGAATCCGCTTTTCTTCATTCCGCCAAACGGCAGTTCCACACCTCCACCTGCACCGTATCCGTTGATGTACACCTGTCCGGCATTGATGGCATTGCTCACCCGGTGGGCACGCCCGTTATTGCGGGTCCATACGGCAGCTATCAGGCCATATTCCACATCATTGGCTATGCGGATTGCATCAGCTTCATCCTCAAACGGAATGACGGTGAGAACCGGGCCGAAAACTTCATTTTGGGCAATAAAACTGTCGTTATTTACTCTGCCCATCAATGTAGGTGGAAAAAAATAACCCTTTCCAGCCGGTTTTTGTGCCTGGGCAAGGATGGCTGCTCCCTCTTCTTCGGCTCGGGCCACAAACTGCTCAACCCGTTCCAGTTGTTTTTTGTTGATGATAGGGCCGATATCCGGATCGGTATCTGCCGGGCCTACTTTAATATTGTTGAACCGTTTGATCAGTTCATCAACCACTTTATCGTGAATCTCTTTTTGAATGACCAGGCGCGAACCGGCCGAACAGGTTTGTCCCGCATTCTGGATAATAGCATTCACAATCACCGGCATGGCTGCATCAAGATCGGCATCTGTAAACACAACCTGCGGTGATTTTCCACCGAGTTCGAGCAGTACAGGGCGTATGTGATCGGCTGAATTTTTCATAACCAATTTCCCCACTTCAGGCGATCCGGTAAAAGCCATATGATCGGTCCCCGGATGATTTGCAAGAGCGGCGCCTGCTTCTTCGCCCAGACCGGTAACAAGATTTACGGCACCGGCAGGAAATCCCGCTTCGGCTATCAGCTCGAAAGCACGAACAACGGCAAGACAAGCATCCTCAGCCGGTTTAAAGACAGTGGCATTTCCGGCGGCAAGAGCCGGAGCAAGAGTTCGTCCGGTCATCTGCAGCGGATAGTTCCAGGGAATAATGTGGCCGGTAACCCCAAGCGGCACCCGCTGGCTGTAAACTGTGTATCCATTCATGAACGGAATAGAATCTCCGTGAAGTTTGTCTGCAGCTCCGGCATAAAATTCGAAATAGCGTGCAATGAGTTTTGCATCGGTACGGGCCTGTTTCATCGGCTTGCCGGTATCCTTCGATTCGAGATCAGCCAGCTCATCAACATGTTTTTCGAGGAGCTGTGCAGCATTGTAGAGCAGTTTACCCCGTGTGGCAGCATCGGTTTTGCCCCATTCACCTTCAAATGCAGCACGGGCGGATTTCACAGCTGCATCCACATCTTCTTTACCACTCCGTGCAATTTCTCCGGCTTTGGTATCATACGAAGGGTTTACCATGTCAAGCGTTCCGAGTGATCCGTCCACCCATTTTCCGTTGATGTAATTTTGTGCTCTGCTCATTTTTCTGTCGGATTTTGTTGCGATTTCAAATTAGTTTTTTATTCCGCGCGGAGCTGTTAAATTCCGGTGCATCGACCAACTCTGTTTCGGCGGCTTCCAGAATCCATGATGCCAGCCTGCGGGCACGTTCTTTCTCTAAGCCGCCGTAATCCATAAGCCCGTAAAATTTTTGAAGCAGCTCCTCTTCGGAAAGCGGATTTTCGGGATCTCCTTTGGCAGCCGTAACATCAGACCTGAAGGATCGGCCGGCGGCTTGAACCGTAATGCCGGATCCCCAGTGTTTTGGATAGGCCTCATCAAATTTTTTATTCATAGAAAGGTTTATTTTTTTGATGAGGGCTGAATTTATTGTTTTTTTCAACAGTTCGCCTTCAAAATAATGCAATCCCGGAAATCCGTGTTTCAGTGCAAGTGCCACACAATACTGCAGACTGAATTTCGCGGCATAGGTGCTTTCCGGCGTGGGATTGTCCGTTACACGAAGAGCTGTTTCGTAAGTTCTTAACTCAACAGACTTTATTTGATTTGGCTCAATGCCGTTCGATTCAATCTCTTCCCGGATGCTCAGAGAAGCATCAATAGCGGGATGTGTGTGGCGGCAAGATGGATACGGCTTGATGGATGTTTCGGCCAGCTTCCACCCTTCGGAAGGTGATGTTACGGCATCCGGGACAGGGTCCGGACACAATCCGGCAAAAAAACCTTTCTTGCCTTCCAGGATTTGTGCCGGGCCGGTAAAACCTTCGGCAGCCAACAATGCGGCTTTGAGTCCGGCTGCGGCTGCGTGGCCTGCATGCAGATGTTTGCTCATGGTGGCATCTTCGTTAAACTGCCATAATCCGGCTGCCTGGGTTCCGGCATTTCCCATAGCCCATACAAATGGGCCTTCATCCAGATTCAGCAAATAGGAAGCGGCCGCAGCAGAGCCGTACACACCGGCCGTAGCGGTGTTATGAAAAATTTTGTAATGAGACGGCCCAACTGCTTCCCCGATTCTGCACATCGCTTCATATCCGTGGAGTGATGCAGTCAGGAAATCACCAAGCGGTTTTTTTAATCGGTGGCACAAGTGCCAGGCTGCGGGAAATACCACACAGGCGGGATGGGTAACCGATCCCCGGTGTAGGTCATCCGTTTCGGTGATGTGCGAAAGGGCGGCCATCAGAAAAACCTGCTGTTCCACATTGGTGCCGGCCCACTTACTGCTCCAGTTTTTCAGAATATTCCCCTGCTCTGTCCGGATGCCTGCCCCGTAACATCCCAGCCAGTCAAGCGCAAAAGTCCGCGCTTTGTTTTTATCCTCTACTCGCGGTATGCGTGAATGGAGAATCCGGTAAAGCTCACGGGTTATTGATTCCATGAATAAATCCAACTTACAGTTGCTTTCATCGCAATTTTGTTGTCAGGGCCAAGTGTCCTCATCTCAACCCGGGTGTTATCCACATCCTTGCTGGTTATGGTGATCTCTTCTCCCATAAAAATCGGCCCGGTTGCACGGTACTCAACCTCTTCAATTACCTTGCCATCAGTTTTGGTTTTAAATTCATTCAGCATAAGCACAAGTAATAGAGGCCCGTGCACAACCAGGTTGGGATAGCCTTCAACATTTGTGGCATACTCCTTGTCGTAATGAATTTTGTGGCTGTTAAACGTAAGAGCCGAAAAACGGAAAAGTGTGACTGAGTCCACTTTTTTGGTTTTTTTCCAGTCGTAATCAATATCCATCGGGATGGTGCGGATCGGGTGAACGCCCGGCTCGGATGCTTCACGGTAAACAATCTGCTGCTCCTCGTCGATGGCCACGGCGCCCGATACATTGATCTGATGACGCAGGGTTACAAAGCAAAGTTTGCCGCTGGTGCCTTCCTTTTCTTCAATATCGATGATGGTTGTTTTTTTATCGGCGGGCATTCCGGCTCTCAGTGGTTTTTTGAACTGAATTTTACCTCCGGCCCACATTCGCATGGGAAGGTCTACCGGGGGCATGAAATTTCCTTTTTTTGCATGGCCATCTTCTTCAATTTCCGACTGAGGATCGATAGGGGTAAAAAAGATCCAGTGGGCACAAGGCGGCAGGGGTGTACCGACCTGAATATCATTCGGATTGCGGTCTAACATTGCCTCGAAGCGCTGCAGTTGCTCGGGTGCCATCGAGTCGTTTCTGTCTTTTGATTTTCCAATCCATTCATCGTAACTCATTATTCAAACTCCTTTTTTATAGGTTCATCGTGTTCACCCAATGCGGGAATTGACCCAAACGGGGTGCGGTATCCGGAGAAAATAGCCGGGCGGTCAGCCATTTCTATGGGACCAGCTTCGGATTCTATCTGAACCAGCCTGAGCTGCGGATGTTTTTCGAATTCTTTCATACTGTTCAGATTCGCGAATGCAATCTTCTCCTCCTTTAAGGTATTCAACACATCGGTATATTGCATGCGTTCAAATATCTGCTGAATCTTCCGGTTTAAAACATCCCGGTTTTTTACACGAAGAGAATTTCGGCTGAACCGCTCTTCATTAGGGTTGATGGCACCTTTCAGAACCCCGTTGCAGAATCGGGCCCACTCTCTTTCGTTCTGGATGCCGATCATAATTTCACGGCCACTTTTTGTCCGGAATGGCCCATACGGAGATATGGCTGCATGATGTACCCCGGTGCGTGCCGGTGCTTTCCCTCCATATTTTTGATGCAGCCAGGGTACCATCATCCAGTCGGCCATGCAGTCGAACATCGAAATTTTTATAGCCATGCCTTTCCCGGTTTTATTTCGCTGTATGATGGCTTCCAAAATGGCAGCATAAGCATGCATTCCAGTGCTGATATCGGCAATAGAAATTCCCGCTTTTGCGCGTACGTCACCATCACCGGTAATATCCAAAAAACCCGATTCGGCCTGTACGAGATTATCATAAGCTTTCATTTTTGCATAGTCCCCCTTTTCACCATATCCGCTGATGTCGCAGGTAATCAGTTCGGGGTGATCTTCTCTAAGTTGTTCACTGTGAAGCCCCAATTTATTCAGTGCTCCGGGAGCGAGGTTTTGAATAAATACATCCGCTTTGGCTATGAGGTTTAAAAACAGCCTGTGCCCTTCGTCGCTTTTTATGTTGATTTGCACCGATTCCTTCCCCCGGTTCAGCCAGGTGAAATAGGTGCTTTGGCCTTTTACCACCTCATCATACTGCCGGGCAAAATCACCAGTGCCCTCTCTTTCAACTTTGATGACCCGGGCACCTGCATCAGCCAGGCGGCAGCTCGCAAACGGAGCGGATACGGCCTGTTCAATGCTTACAACGGTGATATTTTTTAACGGATGAAACTCTTTATTATCTGTCATCAAAAAAATGGTGTTTGTTCGTTAATATGATCTCGGCAGGCCCAAAACGTGCTCGGAGAGATAGGCCAGTATCAGGTTTTTGGAAATCGGGGCTACCTGATAGAGGCGGGTTTCGCGGAATTTGCGTTCTATGGCAAAATTG
>SLPZ01000324.1 GCA_007131725.1 Balneolaceae bacterium | reverse complement strand
CAGAAAAAAATTGACTATTGGAAAGAAAAATTTTCAAAAATTTTTTGTCATAATCGCAAAAGTATAAAATTTACAGTAATATGATAAGGATATAGGAGGAGGAAGAAATTTTTGTAATGAATAGAATATCATTCTATATTACAAACCGAATGACGTTCTATTTTTAATAATAATCAACCTGAAAATTTTTATCTGAAAAAAATGAAGCAATGGATAATTAAGAGTACTCTTTATTTAGTGATGATTGCATCCTGGCCGATGCAATTGATGGCACAAAATGAAGAGAAGATTTTAGAATTTGAAACGGTGCTTGAAAGAGCCATCCAGCACTATCCTGAAATCCGGATGGCAAAAATTGAGCAGGAAAAAGCTGACCTGCAAAGAAAGCTGGTTTTACAGACCTACCTGCCAAAGGCTACACTGGAAGCCAATTATACCTGGCTGGATGATCCACTGAAATTTAATTTGCCTCCCATGTCTATCGAAGTGGCACCCGGAATGACTGTAGAGCCTGAACTGCCGGACATCTTTCTCCAGGACGATGAATTTTACAGTGCAAACATCCGCCTGGAACAGGTGCTTTTTACCGGGGGAAAAGTGCCTAATAAAGCAAGAGCAGCAAGGGAAAAGAGCAAATCTCTCGGGTATATGACAGAGGCGAAGAAATCGGACATAATGCAGGCCGTAGCAGAGGCCTGGGACCGTTTAGCCCTGATCAGGGAGTCGATACTTGTAGTGGATGAGGGTCTTGAAAGAGTCCGTTTTGAATATGAGAGGTCAGTAAAAGCCTATGAAAAAGGACTGATCCCATATTTCGACTTGACTAAAATTCGCTATTTCGAGCAGGAGTTGATTCAGCAAAAAAATGAATTGCAGGGAAATCTTGAATTAACCTTTCAATTACTGGAGATGTACACCGGCATACCTGCAGAAAAGTTTAGAAATACAGAGGCAGGCCTTGCGGAGCTTAATATTGATGAAAAAAACAAAGAGGCTGCCAATATCTGGCAAAAAAGGCCCGAATATTTGGCAGCGGATCATGCAGTGAAAGCCAATCAAAACGCCATCCGTGCTCAGAGAGGTAATTATATGCCCCAGGTTTTTGCTTTTTATCACCGGGAGTTTTTTGAAGATGAGCTTTCAGTTTTAGATCCGGTTCGGGCTATTGGAGTTGGGTTAAGATGGGAAATCTTCAACAGGGGGCAGACAACCAGAAAATACCAGTTGGCTCAGCGAGAGAGGTCTGCTGCTATCGAGCAGCAAAGAATGGCAAACAGTGGCCTGAAATTAAAATACCAGCAGGCACTCACAGATATTGATAATGCACGAATGAAGATTGAAACAGCCAAAATTATGAAAAATGAGGCAGAAACTTCATTGAAGCTATCTGAAAGAAGATACGAGCTGGGGCTTGCTACAATCGGAGAAAGGCTGGAAGCTGAGGTAGAATTTCAAAATGCTCAGTTTCAAATGAACAAAGCACTTTTTGATCACAGACGGTCAGTCATTGATTATCTGCAATCAACAGCTCAGTTAAGCCCGGAAACAATGGCACAATTATCCGGCAAATTTTAAACCATAAACTAACCTGAATTAACCATGAACGACAAAAAATTATTAATAACAATAGCTATCATTTCATTTACAATTATCTCTTCAGTTTTCTTTTTTGCTTTCAAAGAATCAGAACAGGCAAATAGCCCGGGGCACAGCGGCAGAATAGTTGCTGAGAAAATTCATCTTTCCTCAAAAATTCCAGGCCGTTTAGCGGAGCTTTATATTGAAGAAGGGGATACGGCTGAAGCAGGAATGCTGCTTGCAAAATTAGATGTTCCGGAATTAGTTGCGAAAAAAGAGGAGGCTAAAGCGGCCGTTGGTGCAGCACAAGCGCAATTTGACATGGCTGTTAACGGAGCTACAGTTTTTGATATCTCCCGGGCTAAAGCATCTTTGGATGCAGCAACAGCCCAATATTCACTGGCAAGGAAATCGAAAGAGAGGCTTCAGGCGATGTACAGCGATTCTCTGATTGCAGCTCAGGAATATGATGAGATCATAACAAAATACCAGGCTGCAAAAGCACAGCGGGATGCCTCACAAAACCTGCATGATGACCTGAAAAGCGGAACACGAGAAGAGAAAGTGAGGATGGCAGAATCGGATCTGAACCGCGCATTAGCAGCATTAAATCAAGTAGAATCATTACTGGCCGACCAGGAAATTATAGCTCCAAGAGCCATGAAAATTGAATCCATATCATTGAAAAATAATGAACTCGCTCCAGCCGGTTATACCATAATCAGCGGATATGCGCCGGATGAGATTTATGCAAGATTTTCGATGCCGGAGTCTGAAATCGCAGGTTTTCAGGTTGGCAGTATCCATGAAGCTGAATTTACAGTATCAGCGGAAACGTTTAACCTGAAGGTGCAGTCGGTGCGAAAATTACCGTCTTACGCTACAAGGTCAACCGCTTATCCTGCACGCAGTTTTGATGAAGATTGGTTTGAAGTAAGGATGAGGCCGGTAAGTGATGTATCTATGCCGATAATCAGTAACGGTCAAACCGTGATCATAAATTAGGAGAGTTCAATGAAAGTATTTTTAAAATTGGTAGCCCGCGAGTTCAGGTTATTTTTTTCCAACTCTGTGGCTGTGGTAATTTTGATCGGTGCACCTGCTGCTTATGGTTTGCTTTTTGGATTTGTTTATCAGCAGGGGATTGTAACCGACCTTCCGGTTGCTGTTGTGGACCAGAACAGAACGGAAACCAGCCGGATTCTGATTGATGCAATGGACGACAATCAGCACATCGAAATAGTGGCTGTAGTTCCGGATATTTCTTTGTTGAATGATGACCTGAAAAGCGGCCGGATTGTTGGAATTGTAGATATTCCACAACGATTTGAGCAGGATATATTTATGCAGCGATATCCGCAGGTATCAGTGGAGTTAAGTGCGGTTAATATTGTAAACACAAATTTTGCATTGCGAGGCCTCAGAGAAAGTCTCGAAACGATAAATGCAGGTTTAGAAATTGAGGCTCTAAAAAAACAGGGGATTCCCGCTACGATTGCATCACAGCAATTCGAAGCTTTTTCGATAGCTACAACTTCAAATTTTAACCCATCGCTTAACTACCTTACATTTTTATTTCCGGGGCTTCTTGCCACAATTTTACAGCAGGTTCTGCTTCTGGCACTGGCACTCAGTTTTAGTAAAGATTACGAGGATGGTACATTCTCCGATTTACTCAATCATACCACTTCACCATTGATGGTGCTTCTGACTAAATCTTTCCCTTATCTGTTAATGGGCGGATTGATTTGGCTGATAATTCTGCATATGCTTCTGGCTGCTTTTGGTGTAGCAAATGCAGGTAGCTGGACTATGATTTATTCCCTGTCTATCATGTTTATATTATCGGTAACAGCCATTGGAATTTTGGTCAGTGCCGTTATTCCGAGCCAGCTAAAATCAACAGAAATTCTGATGGTGATTGCAACTCCGGCATTTATCATCAGCGGATTTACCTGGCCGTTATCTCAAATGCCGGACTGGGTGGTATGGTTTGCTTCAGTAATTCCGTTAACACATTTTCTCGAAGCATTCAGAAATGTTCTTCTTGCAGGAGCCGGATGGCAGCATATAACAAGCCAGCTTTGGGCAATGTTCTGGCTAACGATAATTCCTGCTGTATTAACCTATTTCGTCATTGTTTTCAAAATCAAACAGGTTAGGGCTAATAAACCGGCTATGATTGCGAAATGATCAATGATACTCGACTGCCTTGCTTACTGGAGTTACCTCATTTTTTAAAAAAAGTATAATGTTTTGAAGAGTGCGGATGGTTAACACCTAAATCCGCACTCCACATTCCACACTCCATTTATTCAGAATATAATCAACTTGATTTCTCTAAACTTAATATTCAAAAAGTTAACGTTTCCTGGTAACTCCCACTTCACTTAATGGAAATGATAACTCAATTTGCGGCCCCATCCGGCTTTTAAAGACGGCGCCTTTTTGCATTAAAAATTGAAAAAGCCCACGCCGTTTGGCATGAATTGAAAATGTAAAGAATTGGATATTTTTTGATTGGGCAACCCGGCACAATTCAAGAAATAAGATTGTCCCGATACCCAAACGCTGATATTCATCCAACACTGTAATGGCCAGTTCCGCATAATCAGGTTCTTGCTGCAAACGGATAAATCGCCCAACGGCAATTCCGGGCTGATTTTCCTTAGACAGGTCAAGAGCACCAAGAGCACAGTGAGAATTTGAATCGACCACCGTAAAATAATCAAGGTATTTATCAGTCAAACGAAAAGAAGATGAATTAAACCGGTGGTACAGCGATTCACTTGACAAGGATTTGAAACCGGTTAGAAAAAGGAGGCGATCTTCTTTTCTGATTTCCCGCACAAGAATTTCGCAGCCGTTTTTTAAAACGAAAATTTTGCCTGTATTTTTCATTGATGGCTTCAAAACCAAGGGAGTTTCTTGATAGATTCCATTTTTGAAATGTAACAATAAAGGCTATCCTTTGTATATTAATCCATGCAGAAAAATGAAGTATTCTGTTTGATGTTTTGATTACACCAAACCTTTGGGCCTATTTGCATTTCAAATATCCGGGGTGATAAGATTTTTTATGGAAACACTTTTTATTGTAATAGGAGCGCTATTTATCATTGCCGGAATTATGGGTGCATTTTTGCCGGTGGTTCCAGGCCCGCCGCTCAGTTATATCGGAATTTTGATTCTTCACTTCATAAAAGGCGGCCTTTTTAGCTGGCTCTTTTTACTATCCTGGGGGGGAGTTGTTGTTCTAACCGTTACATTGGACAGCTTTATGCCGGCCGAGGGCTCACGCAGAATGGGAGGCAGCAAACTGGGGATTTACGGAGCATTTCTTGGAGGTGTATTCGGGCTATTTTTCTTTCCGCCCACGGGGCTGATTTTCGGGCCGATTGTTGGCGCTTTGATAGGTGAGTTTATTGCCGGTAAAAATTCTGATTCGGCTTTAAAGGCGGCACTGGGTTCATTTGTTGGTTTTATAGTGGCTATGGGGCTGAAAGTGGGTGTAGCTGTAATTCTGGCCTACTATTTTTTCATCAATATTTGATTGAGACTTATTCCCGGATTCGGATTTGCAACCCGTATATTTTTGATGTGGCGTTAAAATTTTTAAAAACAGCTTCATCCAGGTCAATATTTTCATACATGGCTATAAGGTCAACGAACATGACCATACCAGTCAGCTCTTCAGCCAATTCCTGATAACTGCACAGGTAAATTGCTTTTCAGTTGTACAATTGTTAATATCGCATATGTTATTAACAATAGATACATCAGCTTTGTTGGCCGTTTTGGTCAATGAGCCACACAAGGCAAAGATCGTTGAATTAACAATACAAAGTGATTTGCAGGCACCGGCAAGCCTGGATGCCGAGATCGGCAATGCTTTGTCGGCAATGATCAGGCGGGGTCGAATTTCAGGTATGAATGCTCAGAAAGTAATCCGACAATTTACCCGGATTCCGATTCGGCGTACGGTTATCCGCCTGTCAGAAGCTCTTGATCTGGCAGCCGAATTGAACATTTATGCATATGATGCCTATGTGCTGGATTGTGCCAGACAATTCCACACTCCGTTATTAAGTTTAGATCAAAAAATGATTACGCTGGCTCAACAACTTCAGATTACAACGTTGGAGGTTTCACCATGAAGGTATATACGTACTCTCAAGCCAGACAAAAGTTAGCAAAACTGCTGGATGAAGCCCGCCTGGAGGGTGAGGTCGGCATCAAAAAGCGTGATGGGCAAATGTTCATTCTCCAGCCCGTAAAAGAGCAGGGATCCCCACTGGATATCGAGGGAGTGGATTTGAATTTGAGTCTTGAGGAGTTGACCGAAGCCATTCGGGAAAGCAGGGAAAGAGAGTAGTAGTGCAGATAACTCTTGTTATATCAATCTCTACTCGATTTCTAAGAATTTCCCGGGTTCATGAGCCTTGATGACAGATAGTAATTTCTCAGGTTATTGTCACTGGTAA
This sequence comes from Balneolaceae bacterium, assembly GCA_007131725.1. Taxonomy (GTDB): domain Bacteria; phylum Bacteroidota; class Rhodothermia; order Balneolales; family Balneolaceae; genus Rhodohalobacter. Next base: position 3,779 of record SLPZ01000324.1, on the reverse strand, counting down.
GAAAACATCGAATTCTCCATTGGCAACTGTCAATAATTCTCCATTTGAAAGACTCGCCCATTTCATAACGATTTGCGGTACTTCGTATCAGAAGTAGTTTTTGTAAATAAATCCGGATCTGATTCCTCAAATTCGATACTTCAATTTTTTGGGAAGGCACTCATCCAACAAAATTTTGATCATTGTGGCTGAAGTAGTTGATTCTTAAATCTCTCAAGTATCTGAATAACTTGTTGCCTGGTTACTGTGGAGAAATCTTCCAGAAAACCGTTTAGGGAATGACCAGCTTCCAGATATTCAAAAAAGGTGCTAACCGGCACACGTGTGCCATTGAAGACTGGTGTACCACCCAGAATGCCCTTACGCCTTTATTTGATGGCAATACACTATTTTCCAAATTCTCATATCAAACACGTGTTATTGTAAGAAGGCTCCTCAGGTGATTTATCAGCAATGCGTAACAGAATTGTTGATGAGAGATATTTTGGAAAAAGAAATAAAAAAGCCGACAACATCTACACATGTAAATGATTGCCGGCTTAAAAATGAGTGTTTATTCGCTAATGCGAATTTATCATTTGGTTGCAACCTGGCTGGCCATGATGAAAAGCGGCTGGTCTTCGAATACGTTATAGAAGGGCCTTAATCTTTCTTTGTTGTAGTATTTGTCGATATCCACCACTTTTTCAGTGCTGGTAACTACATCGATGTCCGTACTTCCGTAAGTACCTTTGTTAAGTACAACCAGTTTTCCAAACTCTTTTCTGAGTACGTGATCAAATGCAATATTACCAAAAGCCATTGGTGCAATGCTGTCGATAGCATCAGGACTGCCGCCACGTACAGTATATCCCAGTTTTTGGTTGATCACACCGATTTCACGTCCGTTATTATATTTTGCAGAACGCTTTTTGATTTCGGATGAAACAACATCTCCGATACCGCCAAGTTTTTTGTGTCCGTATGGATCTGCTTCATCACCTTCAAAAACCATATCCTGCCCTTCAATCATGGCACCTTCAGAAATCATCACCATAGAGTATTTGCTCGGATGGTTGTTTCTGTCTTCTACCATAATTTCAGTGAGTTGTTCAAGGTCGAACTTGTATTCCGGGATCAGGCATCTGTGTGAGGCGCCTGCAAGTGTTGGCAGCATAGCGGTGAATCCGGCATATCGCCCGAAAACTTCCATCACCAGGAAACGCTCGTGCGATCCGGCCGGTGTTCTCAGGTCGTTAGCGAGTTCAATGGTTCTTGAAATACAGGTACTGAAACCGATGCAGTAGTCCGTGCCGGGAACGTCGTTATCCATGGTTTTTGGAATAGCCACAACATTGAAGCCTTCCTGGTGTAGACGCACACCGTAACTCAGGGTGTCATCTCCGCCGATCGGAATCATCGTATCAACACCGAGAAAATCGAGATTTTTCAATACCTCAGTGGTTAAATCGTTGATATCATCTGTGTATTTGCCCTTGTACTGTTCAGGTAAATCTTTCAGGCTTACACGGCTTGGATTGGTTCTTGAGGTATGTAAAAAAGTACCGCCGGTACGTGCAGCTCTGTTAACAACTTCTTCTGTAAGTTCAAAATAGTTTTGGCTGTTGTCGGCTTCTTTATCACGCACTATGTCAATCATTCCTCCCCATCCCCGGCGAATTCCAATAACTTTGTATCCTTCGCGAATGGCTCGAATGGCTACTCCCCTTATTGCCGGGTTCAGGCCGGGAACGTCACCTCCTCCTGTTAAAATACCTATAACGCCTTTAATTTTATTTATGTTAGCCATAATATGGTTCTCTAATCTTTTTAGTTGTTATTCCAATTAATCTGAGTCTTAAATATAAGATTATTAGCTGAATTATGAGTATTAAGTCTCAGAAAATTTTTATACCGTGCAAAACAGCGGCTGGCTGTAAAGATGGTTAACAATTAGTAATTTACAGCGTCAGGAATTTTCATTCTATAAATCACCAAACATGAACCAAATCCAGTTAACTATTTCATCACTTTACAGCGATCTTGAAAAAAGCCTGAACTTGCTTGAGCAAAATCCCTCAAAAGCGGTAAAATCGCGGGATATTATAGACAGGGCTCTGAAGGATGGAAAGATTTATTACGGAATTAATACCGGCTTTGGAGCGCTTGCCACGCAGCGAGTATCAGATGATGAGCTGACCCGTCTTCAGAGAAACCTGATTTTATCGCATGCTGTAGGAGTGGGAGATCTGGTTCCAAAGGAAATAAGCAGGCTGATGCTGCAACTAAAAGTTCATGCGCTGGGAATCGGCTATTCAGGCATCTCATTACAGACGCTTGAAAGGCTTCTCTTTTTTCTGAAGAATGATCTGATTCCTGCAGTTCCGAGCAAGGGCAGTGTCGGGGCTTCCGGAGATCTGGCGCCACTTGCTCATATGTCTCTCCCGCTTTTAGGATTAGGCCAGTTCTGGAACCAGGATGGAACAGGAGTAACAGATGCATCTAAAATCATGGAAAAATTTGAGCTTGAACCGATTGACTTGAAACCGAAAGATGGATTATCACTCATTAACGGAACTCAGTTGATGAGTGCGTATGGCGCATATGTTCTGGAAAAAGCACTCCATCTGTTCAAACTGGCCGATATTGCTGCTGCCATGAGCCTTGAGGCATTGCAGGGCAGTGTTGTTCCGTTCGACAAGCGAATCCAGGAGATAAGGCCGTTTGAAGGGCAGAAAAGTGTGGCCGAAAATGTGCGGTTTCTGCTTGAAGAGAGTGAAATTCTGGAATCGCATCGTGAGTGCGGAAAAGTGCAGGATCCCTACTGCCTGCGTTGTGTGCCCCAGGTGCACGGTGCCAGCCGCGATGCTATCAAACATGCAATCTCAATTATGGAGACAGAGATCAACTCGGTAACGGATAATCCGCTTGTTTTTGAGAATGGGGATATTCTGAGCGGTGGCAATTTTCACGGCCAGCCGCTTGCCCTTGCCATGGATTATGCCAAAACAGCACTTGCCGAAATTGCCAGTATCGCCGAGCGGCGCACCTACCTGCTCCTGGAAGGCCATGACGGACTGCCCAAACTTCTGATGCAGGAGACAGGCATCAATTCCGGTTTTATGATTCCGCAGTACACCTCTGCAGCGCTGGTTTCAGAGAATAAGGTGCTGTGCCATCCATCATCGGTCGATTCAATTCCGACCAGTCTTGGCCAGGAAGACCACGTGAGTATGGGCAGCATCAGCGCACTGAACCTGCTGAAAGTGTACGAAAATGTAGAGGTAGTTCTTGCCATTGAACTATTTACCGCCGCGCAGGCACTCGATTTCCGTAAGCCGCTGAAACCGGGCAACGGTGTGGAGATTGCGCATCAATTCATCCGAGAAACCATTCCGCATGCTGTGGAAGATCACTACTTTAAAGATGACATCAACAAAGCCATTCAGTTAATCCGTAATCGCGAAATTATTAAACAGGTGGAGACCTCGGGATTCAGGCTCAACTGATCTTCGGATGCATTCAGTCCCGGATCAAGCATATCCTCGATGCGCGGTCTATCACATCCGTTCGTGTCCGCTTACTTCCCTAATAGGGACAAGCAATTTGACTTGTGCGTTGGCAGGTGTTGGCAACTCCCTCCGAAAAAGACTGACATTACTCGAAAATTTATTAAAAGGCGGTTTTTGTCCTGCTTATATCTGTAAATCATGGCAATAAACTTTGTTATGATTTCTTCGATTTTTCGACTGCTGCGCCGATACGCTTGGCGAAAACTGCTGAATACCGAGGTTTTCTTG
>SLPZ01000002.1 GCA_007131725.1 Balneolaceae bacterium | reverse complement strand
GCTGAAAAACCAGTGAACATCAAAAGGCAGACAATGAATAGTTTTAATTTAATTACTGAGAATGATATTGATGAATTTTGCTTTTTCATGGTTTGTAAGCTTTTTTTATTTATAAATTAATTTTATAGCAGTTTTGGAAATAGTTATTGATAATTTATATGAGGCAGTAAATCAAATTTTCAAGAGATATATCATATTAATTTTACATGCTTTATATAGCTTTTAGAATTATTAAAAATGTTTCATTCAATTCAGTCAGATGATTTAGCAAAACTTCCGGCATCATTAAACATTATCACACCACACTATCGGAAAATGCATTGGTTTATCAGCGAAAAGAATCCCATTTGTTAGGCGTCAGAGCCACCTGTTTTCCTGATATACAGTATTAAAGTGCTTACCTTTATAGTAGTACAACACTTACTTAATGAAGTGAAATTTACTTCTGCAAAATTTATGATCTCATCGATGAATAATTCAGATTCTCAATTACGTTTACACCAAATGTACACCATTACGTTTCAGCAAAACTGGGAATCGCCCCTTTTTACTGATTATGGAGGAGAAACAGCCACTTTCGAGGATGTGGCCCGGAAGATTGAAGCATTAAAAGCCACTTTGAGAGATGCTGGGTTAAAACCAGGCGACAAGATTGCAATTTATGCGCGAAATTCATCGAATTGGGCTACAACCTTCTTTTCAATCATGGCATTTGAAGGAGTAGTTGTCCCAATTCTGCCGGATTTTACTCCCGAAAACGCTCATCACATATTGAAGCATTCCGGTGCAAAGGTGTTGTTTGTGGCAGATTCTCTCCATTCAAACCTGGATAAATCTAAATTGAAGGAATTAAAACTCTGTATTTCCACTGATGATTTCAGAATCCTCAATAAAAAATCCAATTCATCACCTGAATTTGCGGTTGATACTTCTCTGAATGTGGAAAAGCAGAATTTTTCCTTTCCTGAACGTGCAGATGAAGATCTTTTGATTCTGTCGTATACATCCGGGTCTATGGGTTTTTCTAAAGGCGTGATGCTCCCTGTCCGGAGTATTGAGTCGAATATTATTTATGCGAGGGAAAACATGCCGCTTAAAGCCGGTGACCGAATTGTTTCAATTTTACCCATGGCGCATATATTTGGGCTGGCTTTTGAAAACCTGTTTCCTGTTTCTTTGGGGTGCCACATTACCTATCTGACCAAAGTCCCCACACCTCAGATATTATTAAAAGCGCTGGGAGAGGTTAAACCTCATTTGATTTTGCTGGTCCCGCTGATTATAGAGAAAATCTATAAAAAACGAATTGTGCCAACACTCGAAAAACCGGTGATGAAAGCGTTATTAGCGGTTCCGGGTATCAGAAATTTAATCTACAAAAAGACGCGAAATAGCCTGATTGAAAGTTTTGGAGGTAACTTTCTTGAAGCAGTGGTTGGCGGAGCAGCCCTGAGCCCTGAAGTGGAAGCATTTTTCAGAAAGATCAGGTTTCCGTTTACCATTGGCTATGGAATGACCGAATGCGGGCCACTCATCAGCTATGCACCTCACAACGAAACTAAAAAAGGCTCATCGGGTAAATTAGTTGACCGGATGGATGTTCGGATTGACAGCACAAACCAATATGAGATTGCGGGTGAAATTCAGGTAAAAGGCCGGAATTTAATGCTGGGATACTATAAAAATGAAAAAGTTAACGCACAGGCATTTACTGAAGACGGCTGGTTGAAAACAGGAGATCTGGGAGTTATAGACAAGGAGAAATTTATTTACATAAAAGGGCGAAAAAAAAATATGCTGCTGGGGCCAAGCGGACAGAACGTATATCCTGAGGAGTTGGAATCACGGCTTACAAACTTTCCGATTGTGCAGGAATGTGTGATTATACAACGAAATAACCGGCTGGTTGCAAAAATATATCCTGATGAAGAAATGATGAGAAATGCCGGTTTAGATGAAGATGACCTGGATAATATTCTGGAAAAAACACGTCAGGCTTATAATAAGTCCGTGGCATCCTATGAGCAGCTTTCAGGTATTGAACTTGTGGACCAGGAGTTTGAGAAAACTCCCAAGAAAAATATCAAACGCTTTTTGTATACCTAATCCGTTTGACCTGAAATTTCCAAAATTGCGGGTAGAAAATGTTTTCCTCATTGTTACAGCAATAAAAAACCCCGAATATCCTCCAAATCCGGGGTTTATTTAAATTATCTAAAGTGTCAAAAATCAAATAAAATCATTCACTCCTGTCGGGCCGTTTCCATCTTACGGGTGGTTCCGGTTCAGACTGAAGTTCGACAGGGTTGAGTTCAAGAAGCCTCAAAGCTTCATCAACAGCGGCTTCAAGCTGTGGGTCGTTGCCTCGCAGCACTTTGGCCGGGTGCTGGAACACCTCGATATCCGGTGCTACACCTTCACCCTCAACTGCCCATTCACCATCGGTGTTGAAGAACCCTCCGCGCGGTGCAATCATACGGCCACCGTCGATAAACGAGGGTGTGTCCCAGGTTCCCACAAGGCCGCCCCATGTTCGGGTGCCAATCAGCGGGCCGATTTCCATTTTGCGGAACATGTAGGGAAGCAGGTCGCCGCCCGATCCCGCATTTTCGTTGATGATCATCACTTTTGGCCCCCAGATTCCGGCCATCGGAGTGGTGAAAGGTTTGCGATCACCTGCCCGGCTGTTGAAATATCCGTGAAGTTCGCGGGCCATAATATCCACCATATAATCGGCCGCTGATCCACCACCGTTATTCCTTTCATCAATCACGGCGCCCGGTTTATCCTGCTGTGAAAAATAGTACCGGTTGAAATATTCATACCCCACAGCACCCGTGTTGGGCACATAAACGTAGGCAAGCTGACCGTCCGACATATCATCCACATTTCTTCGATTTGATTCAATCCAGTCTCTCATCCGCAGCCCGAATTCGTTATTTATCGGCACTACGGTTTGAACCCGGGAACCTTCCAGGGTTGGCTCGTCATTAACCCGAATGCGCACCTGCCGGCCTGCTGTGGATTCGAAAAGCTTGTACAAATTCATATCGGCAGTCAGTTCCCGGCCATTAACTTCAAGCAGATAATCGCCTTCTTTTACATCAATGCCGGGGCCGGAGAGAGGAGCCGTAAGTTCCGGGTTCCAGTTTTCACCCGTATAGATTTTTTTGATGCGGAACCAGCCATCCGAAATTTCATAGTCGGCGCCAAGCAGTCCGCCGGGTATGGTCTCCACATCCGGAAAATCACCTCCGAAAAAGTAGGAGTGTCCCACGGCAACCTCACCACCCATGATTCCGATGATGTAATTCAAATCGGTTCGGTGCCGTACGTGATCCACCCACGGCCTGTACCAATCATAAATATCGTCCCAGGGAGCGCCGTGAACATTATCCACGTAGAGAAAATCGCGCTGGAAACGCCATCCTTCTTTGTAGATCTGCGCGTATTCTTCACGGGGTGAAACCCGGATGGAAATATTATCCGTGTTGATGCGGCCGTCTCCCGGGCTGACAGCTCCGCCGGTAGTTGAGACAATTCCCCAGGTTTGACCACTTCGGTAAAGCAGATTTTGCCGGTCGTGGCTCACAGTTGCATACTGGAGGTTACTCAAAAATTCAACAGATTCCCTTTCGCTGATACTGTAGCGATGCAATACGGTTGGCTGATTTTCTCTCGATTCGGTGTAAAAAATGTGCCCTTTCGGCCCAGCTGTCGTAGAGGTGTAATTTCGTTTTGGCACATCGATTGCGATGATTCGCTGGTCAATACCATCAAGGTCGATGCGTACTGTATCATTTTCCTCATCATTATTTTCATCAGCATCTTCATCGGCCGGCTCTTCGTCATCGCTTCGCGGATAAAATGGTGTGGTTTCATCATCAGCCAAAACAATCATATAAAGGCCGCGTGTGACCGGCTTATTGTAACTGCTCATATCCAGCCAGCCGGTATTCAGGCCAAAATCGGTGCTTGCCAGGAAGTAGAGATATTTACCGTTTGCATCCCACTGCGGATCGATCACATCGGCCAGCCCATCCGTAATTTGGTAACTATCACCGGCTGAAACATCATGCACAAACAGAGCTTTAAACTGGTTGTCGAGCAGGCGCGCATAGGCAATCCAGTTGCTGTCGGGCGACCAAACCGGGTTCATGGTGCGGTTTGGATGGGCAAAACGGTCGGTATCCACATGAGTAAGCTCACCGGATTCAAGTTCGATATACCACAGGTTATAATCAGTATCGGTGAAGGCGATGTAATTTCCATCTGGCGACCAGTCAGGCCGGTAGTAAAACTTGTCATTCAGCTCATAAGTTCGCGGCTCTTCCAGGCCGAACTGATCGCTTACATGCAGGTGATATTCTCCGGATACATCAGAAAACCAGGCAATCTGCTGTCCGTCGGGCGACCATACCGGGGTGCGTTCAGCCGCATAAGAGGTATTTGTGAGATTTCTCCAGTTGCCGTGTTCTTTTGGTATTGTGATAATTTCGCCGCGATGTTCAAACACAGCCCGCTGGCCGGTGGGAGAGAGGCGGGCGTTGGTCAGTTGTGTGGGAGAAACATCACTGTAACGTGCGCGGGCCCAGTTCAGATCGCCACGGGCATAAATTTCGAGCTGTGTCGATTCACCCGTTTCAGGATTGAGCTGATGAAGATACCCTCCCTGTTCGTAAACCAGGATATCTTCAGCGGCGGCCAGGTTTTTCACATCAAAATCGGCATGAAATGTTAACTGCTGCTCTTCTCCTGTGGTGATATTGTACGACCAGACGTTATTGGCATAATCTCGTTCCGAGAGATAATAAATCGTATCATCGATCCAGACAGGTGCTGTGTGCCTTTCGCGATCGGTGCGCGGGGTTTGATCAAATTCGTGAGTTTCCATATCAAAAATCCAGATTGGCTGTGCCTGTCCGCCCCGGTAATTTCGCCATTCGGGATCCCAGAATTGATAGGGCTGGTAGGCCATTTTAGTGCCATCAGGTGAAATGGAACCGGTAAAACCAAACGGTACAGGCAGTGCTTCAGGAGTGCCGCCATCAACCGATACCTTAAAGAATTTGGTGTTGGCGGTTGGGTAGCCTTCGCGGGCTGAACGGAAGATGACATGTTCACCATCCGGAGTCCAATCCTGAACAATATCGGCACCGGGATGCCATGTCAGACGAATCGGTTCTCCTCCGATAATCGGAACAATATAAACATCGGTGCTGCCGTCGTACTGGCCGGTAAAAGCCACCCATTCGCCATCGGGCGATATTCTGGGATTGACTTCGGCACCTTCGGCTGTGGTTAACCGCTGTGCATCGCCGCCATCGCGGTCAACAACCCAGAGATCGTTTGCGTGTACAAATACGATGTGGGATTCACTGACGGACGGATCCCGCAGCAGCATGGTTCCCTGTGAAAAAAGTGGAGCTGCAATCCAAAGTGTAATGGAAAAAAGTATCAGAATTTTTTTCATGATGAGAAGCAGTTAGTTTGTTTAAGAATTCAAGTAATTTGCGTGTAATTTATTAGGAATATATCGGATTATACCGGCTGTACATGACATATTCAGTGAATATATGATAAAGAACTTAAGCCATATTTCTGTTAATCAGATCTTAAAATTCGTAAATGGATTTTGAATTTTAATGACTGAGCATCGAACTTGCATACGAACAAAAAGCCTGTGGGTTTACATTTTTATAAAAAAAGATTTGAATGATGAGAATCAATCTGCTATTTCTGCTCTGCATTATTTTATTTGTGATGATATCCTGTGAAAGAGAACCTTCATTGGAAACAAAATTTCAGCAGGCCGATGAACTGATTGAGGCAAGCCTGGACTCCCTGTTTGCCGGTGCTATTCTACTGGTGGGGAACCGAGATGAAATTTTGCATCAGCAGGCTTTTGGTTATGCCAACCGCTATAACGAGAGGGGAGAACTCATCGCAAACCCGGAGCAGATGACAACGGAACATCTGTTTGATCTGGCTTCCGTAACCAAAATAATGGCAACAACTTATGGTTTGATGGTTCTGCACGATCGAGGGATGTTGGATGTAACTGAACCGGTTCATAAATACCTCCCTGAGTTTGAAACTGATGATAAAAAGGAGATAACGATTGAGAATCTTCTGCGGCACAGGTCCGGTTTAATGCAGTGGTTCCCGAGCTATTATGTTGCAGACTCTCCTGAAGAACGGTTTGCATTTACAATTTCCGAACCACTTTTGACAGCTCCGGGATTGAGGAGGTACTACAGTGATTTCGGTTTTATGGTGCTGGGAGATGTAATTGAACAGGTGACCGGCCAATCACTGGATGAATTTCTTACCGAAACGATCTACAGGCCGATGGGATTAACATCGACGGTTTTTAATCCGGATACGACCACATATTCAAAAATTGCGACCACCTCTCACGGCAATCCTTTCGAAAAGCGTATGGTGTATGATGATGAGTTTGGCTACACCGTGGATGTGGATCCTGAAAAGTGGGATGGCTGGAGAGAGTACACGCTGCGGGGAGAGGTGAACGACGGCAATGCGTTTCATACACAAAAAGGAGTGGCAGGCCATGCCGGATTGTTTTCGACGGCTGAGGAGGTTTACAAACTGCTTCGGGTTATGCTGAATGATGGCCGATATGAAGGTGGTGAGTTGTTTGGGTCGGACACGATTAATCTTTTTCTGCAGAAAGATGAATTTGGCCACGGGTTGGGATGGATGATGTCGAATAGTTCTCTTCATGCGACTCAATTACCGGAAAGCAGTTTTGGCCACACGGGATTTACGGGAACCAATGTAGTGGTCAATCCGGAAAATGGGCGCATTATGGTTTTTTTGACCAACCGGCAGCAATTGGGAGTGGATGAAGAGGGGCTTTATCCCAACCTGCGGCAGATACGCGAGGAACTTTCAAGAGTTTTGTTATCTGATTAAAAATTCCGTCAGACTACATTGATTCAGCCCGGCGGATTCATTCTCAGCTCTGATCGTTGTATCCGAGTTCTTGCTTCAGTTCTCTTGCAAGGACCAGTCGCTGGATTTCCGAAGTGCCTTCACCGATAGTGCCCAGTTTTACATCACGTAAAAACCGTTCCACGTGGTACTCTTTGGTGTAGCCATAGCCGCCATGGATCTGAACGGCATCGAGCGCGGCGCGTTCTGCCATTTCCGAGGCAAACAATTTTGCCATCGATGCTTCTTTGGTGAACGGTTTTCCCTTGTCTTTGAGCCAGGCAGCACGGTGTACCAATAGCCGGGCTGCATCAATCTCCACAGCCATGTTTACCATTTTGTGCTCAATCGCCTGGAAATCTCCAATGGGTTTACCGAACTGTTTGCGCTCTTTGGCGTATTTCATCGATTCTTCGAGGGCTCCCCGGGCAATACCGACAGAAAGCGCGCCAATGCCGATACGTCCGCCATCCAGCACTTTCATCGTATCGATAAAACCTTCACCCAGCTCTCCCAGCAGGTTTTCACCGGGAACGTTTACATTATCGAAAACCACTTCGGTTGTGTCGGATGTGTTCATACCAAGTTTATGCATTGGTTCGCCGGGCTTTACACCATCCCACTCCCGTTCAACAATAAATGCACTGATGCCTTTTGTACCAAGAGTTGGATCTGTTTTGGCGAGTACCACATAAACATGGCCAACCGAACCTTGTGTGATGAAAATTTTTGTGCCGTTTAAAACCCAGTGATTGCCGTCTTTCACTGCCGTGGTTTTCAGGCCGGATGCATCACTTCCTGAGCCGGGTTCGGTGAGGCACCAGGCTGCCAGTTTTTTGCCTGAAGTCAGATCAGGCATATATTTCTTTTTTTGCTGATGATTTCCCGCAAGTGCAATATGGCCCGTTCCAAGTGATGTATGAGAAGCAACCGTTAATGCAAGCGAGGCATCCCAGCGGGCAATTTCTTCAATGGCCAGGCAAAAGCTGATGGTGTCAAATCCGGCTCCGCCATAGTTTTCGTCGTGATAAATTCCGAGCAGTCCCTGATCGGCCAGCATATTTACAATGTCGTGCGGAAATTCTTTTTTTGCATCTCTTTCGATGACGGTGGGAGCAACATGCCGCTCGGTAAAATCGCGAACACTGTCACGGATCATTTGATGATCTTCAGTTAATTCAAATGATAAATCGTTGGTTCGTTCAAGCAAGGTTAAATTCATTCTTTTGGTTTAAAATTTGATTGTTTGGAAACGCTTCCAAAGATATAAAAAATCACGGTAAATCATAGAAAAGTTGAGTGGTATAAAACACTTTTTTAAGGGTTTATGATGGCTGATTTCAACATAGAGAGTTATGTAATAATATCAGAATATTTCATGGCAATGCATTTATTTATCTGATAATTCAGATTATTGAGCGGGGTCTTTAAGAGTCAAAATATTTCGGAAAATTTTACAAGATTGATTCCAAATCTTAGGACAACAACAGAAATGATTTTTTTACAATTCTTTCAGTTTTAATTGGTTATGTAAGTAACCGGGTTAGAGAATTTGATGTGATGTTGATCATAATCAGCTTTTTTTATCCGGGAATAGAAGCTGAAAGGTTTTTAAAAATAAATAGTACATACCGATGATAGAATCATCGTGCATAATTCATTTTTAATCAAAAAAAGAGTGGATAGTCATGTTTAAAAAAGGAATTCTGGTTGCAGGTGTCCTTATATTAAGTGCTGGGATGGCATTTGCAACTATAAATGCAGCAAATTTCAATGATAGCAAAGCCGAAGCAGATATCATGATCACCGGCACTATAACAGATGAAGAAACTGATGCACCCGTTCCTTTTGCAAAAATCAAAGTCAATGATTTAGGTACGGCTACCGTGACGAATGAAAACGGCAGGTTCAACTATTCCGGCCTTGAACCGGGCTCGTACACATTAAAGATTGATGCAGATGGGTATGAAACTTATGAGACACAGGTTGAAGTTTCAGAAGAGGGTGCAATTGTGCATATAGAAATGAATCCGATAGAATGATTCATTTGTATTGATTGAAAGAATAACCATAAATGAAAGGCGTCTTGATGTTTGAGGCGCCTTTTTTTATTGAAAAATAGCCTTTTCAATAAAAAATATATAGGCAAATGAATTTTTCCAGATAAACTTAACGTGAGTTCGAGATAAGAATGATGATAAATGGTTACAACGTCATAAAGAGCGCAATTCCGATGGTGCCTTTCCATCGGAATGAAGTCGAAATATAGAGTTTTCGACTTCATTCCGACCCAAAAGCGGTCGGAACTGCGCTCAAACTGACGATACCTTTAGTTTTATCTCGAACTTACGCTAAACTCACCCATAATTCCAGGTCACCCCCCGGCCGATTTCCGGATCGGGAAATTCCCAGCTCACCGCTCCCTGGTCGCAGGCATACATGCATGTTCCGCATTCAATACAATCTTCAACCTGGAAATGAACCTGGCCCTGTTCATCCATTGTGTAACATTTTGCCGGACAGACGTACGTGGTGCACTTATGCGGACAAACCGTGTTGCAAATATCTGTATCCACAACAATATGCGGTTTAATTTCTGATTTCGACTGATTGCGGTAACTAACAAGCCCGAGCTGCTCGGAGAGGGTAAGGAGTTTCATTGTGATTAGGTTTTTGTTTGGCAAAAGGCAAATGGCAGACGGCAGAAGTTTAATCAAACCATATTTGATAACATTGCGAAAGTCGCATTTGCCAGTTTTTCCATTTTTTGAACGTCTTTATTTGTTAGATATTTAAGATTAAGTGAGATTTCTACCTGTGTATCCAGCTCTACAAGTGAAGATCTTGCGATTTCGTAAAATCGTTTTCTTTCTTTTTCTGATTTTCTTGAGGCACCTTCTGCAATGTTTGATGAAATTGAAATTGCTGATCGACGCATCTGGCTGACTAAACCAAACTTTTCCTCTTTTGGATACTTTTCGGTTTTTAAATAGATGTAAGATACAAGTTCAATCGACTTTTGGTATACTGTTAATTTTTTATGGCTTAGTGTTAACATGGTTTTCGAATTTTTGGTTACTGGTTTAATAATATGAACCAAAAATTGGTTTTCCCTTACAAAAAAAATTTAAAATTTTCTGCCTTCTGCCTTCTGCCTTCTGCCATTTGCCTACTGCCTCACAAAGCCCTCGATCCCTTCCAGCCCAGTTTCATCAGCTCCAGGTAGGAGGAGTGTTTTTTCACGGATTTCCCAAACATCTTTCGTGCCTTTTGGGTTGGTTCGTTTTTGATGCTGAAGAAATTCCGTCCGAAATCGCAGATAAGGTTTGGCATTTTTTGAGTCATAACCGGATCATGCAACAGATGAACGGCATCCTGGAAATTGTTGATGTCTTTCATCACGTAACTGTCATTCAAAGAATCCTGATATTTTTTCATCGAAGTTTCGCCAAAGTCTTCAGCTTTTTTGGCATTTATTATAGCTTCTGCCGCTATAATACCTGAACGAATGGCGTAGTCCATTCCCTGGATGGCTTTTCCGGCATTCATTAGCAGGTTGGCAGCTTCGCCGCAAACCAGCAGTCCCGGCAGGTATAACTTTTCCGGCATCACGCGCTTGTCTCCCGAAGAAACCACGTGTGCAGAATATTCCACCACTTCGCCGCCGTGAATGGCATCGGCAATAACCGGGTGTTTTTTGAATGTGTTGAGGATTTCATACGGTTCTTTGCCCTTTTCACGAAGATCTTTCAAGCCGAGCACGAGGCCAAGTGAGAGCGTATCCTGATTGGTATATAGAAACCCGCCACCTTCAACACCATCAGTTGCAAACCCGACAAACTCATTGCTCATGCCGCTCTTTCCGCGAAGCTGAAACCGGTTTTCCAGAACTTCCTGGTCGAACCGGATGATTTCTTTGATGCCGGTGAGGATATGATCGGCGGGAACATATTTGTTCTGCAAACCTACCTGGCGTGTTAACAAATTGTTGACTCCCTCAGCGATGATGACAGAATCGGCATAAAACTTTTCATCGCCGGTGCGAATGCCGGTGGCTTTGCCGTTTTCCATCAGCACTTCTTCAACCAGAATATTGGGGGCGATGAAGGAGTCCATCGCATAATCGCTCTCATCAATAGCTTCCTGGACTTTATCGGCCAGCCAGCGGTCAAATTTGGATCGCAGGACAACCACACCGGTGTATGGAGGTTCATTAAAATGGGAGGATTTGAAATCAACCGAAAAGGCGGACTGATCGTCCATAAATGTCAATCGCCTGTGGTTAATGAAGCGGTCCCAGCCGCCGTCTTCTTCCCAGTAATTCGGCACCAGTTTTGCAAGATCGCTGCCCCAGAGTACTCCACCGGATACATTTTTTGAACCGGGAAATTCTCCTTTTTCAATCAACAGAAACTTCATGTTATTGCGTGCCAATGTCATAGCTGCGGCAAGCCCGGCAACTCCTGCGCCTACGATGATACAATCAAATTTTTCGTCCATAGTTTGTTAGTCATGAGTCATGAGTCTTGAGTCATGAGGTGAGGGATTGTCATGGAACCCAGTAAACAATCACTTTGAGAAGTGTATTATAAATCCAGATAAAAACTCACATTCTCAAGACTCAAGACTCATGACTCAAGACTCCTCCCTAATTATTTTTCACTTTTTTCAATTCTTCAATAAATGGCGGCAGCACTTTGTAGAGATCTCCCACAATTCCATAATCGGCAATTTCAAAAATGGGGGCGTCGGGGTCTTTGTTGATGGCTACAATCACCTTGCTGTTAATCATTCCGGCAACGTGCTGGATGGCACCCGAAATCCCGATTCCGATATAAAGCTGCGGCGAAACAACTTTTCCGGTCTGGCCGATCTGCAGGGAGGGATCGTAAACACCCGATTCGGTAAGAGCCCGTGAAGCACCGATTCCGGCATTCAGAACCGATGCGAGCTCATCAATCATTTTCAGCCCCTCCTCATCTTTTACCCCGCGGCCTGCGGCAATTACGGTTTGAGCTTCCGAAAGGTCAATTTTATCCCCGGCAGCTCCAATAATTTCTTTCAACGTGGCCTTCAGATCTGCATCATCAAACGAAAAAGATATTGCCTCAACTGAAGCATCCGAAGAAGACTCCGCTACATCATAAGAGCCGGACCGGACTGTCAGCAGAACGGGGCTTCCTTTGGCTTCAACTGCAGAAATAATTTTGGATGCCATCACCGGACGTTTGGCTTTTACACCGTTATCGGTCAGCTCAAATTCGGACACATCGGCCAGAGCAGGTGCATTTCGGTTTGCAGCAAGGGCACCGAGTATATCTTTTGAACTCTCCGTAGAGGCAAAAGCCACCAACTGCGGCTTGACCTGTTCGATGGCAGAAGAGAGAGCTTTCAGCAGCGGTGCATTTATGTGATTTTTAAAAATTGGATCTTCGATGGTGTAAATTTCATCAGGCCCGTAAGCTTTTACCTCTTCCGAGGCTTCTGATGCTTTATCGCTGATAATGAGCGCGGCCGATTTTAATCCGTGCTCAGCAGCCAGCTCGTTGCACCTTGAAAGAACCTCAAGTGATGATCGTTTGATTTTGCCGTCGGTTACAGAAATAAAAGTCAGTAGTGTACTCATGATTTTTTTTCGATATTCTTTTTTTTGGGTTAGATGACATTTTCTTTGGTATCCAGAAGCTGCGCAACCTTTCGGGCAATTTCATCGGGTTCTCCTTCATACTTTTTACCGGCTTCGCGGGCAGGTTTTTCTTCGAAAGAGAGCACCCTTGTTTTAATCTGTTCTTCAGTGATGTCGATGCCCAAATCCGCGGCAGAAATCATATCTACCGGTTTTCGTTTGGATTGCATAATACCTTTCAGGTTGGGGATGCGCGGTTCGTTCATGTCGTTTGAACAGGTTACAAGGCCCGGTGACGGCAGCTCGATGATCTCCTGGCCTGCATCACCCTGTCTTTTTACCGTAAGTGTGGATCCATCGAGGCTGAGCCCCACAGCATTGGTGGCATAGGGAAGATTCAAAAATTCAGCCAGCATTGAGCCGGTCAGGCCTGCATCCGTATCCTGTGCCTGTTTTCCGCAGAAAATAAAATCGTATTCTTTGTCTTTGAAAAAGGCAGCCAGCAATTGGGCATAAACAAATGAGTCAGGGTTCACAAGTTCATCCGAAATGATGTGGGTGCCTTTATCAGCGCCCATTGCCAGGGCTTTGCGGAGGGTTTCTTTGGCTTTTTCAGGACCGATCAGCACCACTTCAATCTCTATTCCGTGAGCTTCTTTCAGTACCAGCGACTCTTCTACTGCGGATGCGTCATAGGCATTTAAAATATTTCTGTCGGCATCCTGTATCAGTTCGCCGTCTTTAATTTGAAGGGGAGCATTAACATCGGGTACCTGTTTAATACATACGTAAATTTTCATACTTGATGGGTATTTATCTGTAGGTTTGGAAACGCTTTTTTAATTCATGGCAATATACAAAACATGATTTAAAATTCTCCATTCGGATTCAGAAAGGCTGGGAAGTATGATGGGTTTCTGTCAAGTGTTGTTTCAACAATAGGATGTGGGGTAGACTTCCGAAGTCTTCAATGCCACTGACAAATGGTTTGACAGATGTAATCAGCCTATCTTTTATTTAAACCATAAAGACTTCGGAAGTCTTTACAATCCTGCCATTCCATAATTGACAGAATTAGTGTTGCTCACTGTATTCCTTATCCAGAATTTAATCAGTTACCTGATGGCTGGACATCATCATCAGAGGCAGTGGTGGAGTGTGTGTCTGCTGTTTTTCCGCCAAACTCGTTTGCCCGGTTCACCAGTTTTTTAAATTCTCCGGATACGGATTGCAGCCGTTCATCCCACTCGCGGTTCACTTCAACCCCTTCAATGGATTGATGATATGTGACTAAAGTATAGGCAGTGGCGAAAGGTTCAAAAAACGCGCGGATAATAAGCTGGGTTAACAGCACAATGGCCACAATGGTAATTATCTGAAACCAGATCGCATCAAACATTAACATCAGAATAACGCCGGGCATGCCCAGTAAAATCAGCAGGCCGATAAAGAGGGCGCGCCCCAGAAACCAAACTTTCACGGCGGTAATCAAAACCGGTTTGTAAACCTGGGCGTAGAGAATAATTCCGTGCCTTGCGCTGTTCCAGATATTTTTTTCATCACGCGCGATGGCATAGGAAAGAATTGCTTCATCAACATACGTTAATGACTGGTTAACAATAGCAGCAGCCCACCGGGCAATTTTGCTTGCTCCGCCACCGAGCGGCAGTAAATCCACAATGCGGACAAAACGCCGGGTAAAACGCTTTACAATGCGGTCAATCATTTTATCGAGTGCAAAAAGAATACTCACATCTCTGAAATTATTTTGAACCATTTCGCGCCCGTACACTACCTGGGTTTTGTTATCGGGCAGCACATCGTCCTTTAAAAGCTTGGTAAGTACGGCAATATGTGCGCCTTTCACCAAGTAGAGGATGTACCGTTTCCCAAAGATTAACACACCATATGGGCCGGCTATGGCGATGATGAAAAAGATAAATGCAAGCAGCTCAACACGGCTTGAGAAAAAGAGGGCAATTCCGCCAAAAATTGCAAGCCATAGAACGGAGGCAATGAAAAATCCACCGTACACAATGGTATTTAACCCCAAAAAAGGGATGGTTCTGGTTAAAAGTTTAAATGCTGTGCTGAATGCAGATGAATCATTTGAGCTATTTTTCATATCAATAATTTCCGGAATGGGTTAGTTATTCGTTGTTTGTTGATTAGTTGGCTTTTTACAGGATAAAAGCTTTTAAATCTACAAAGAGCCTAAATTATTTTTGGTGACACTGAACTGTAGTATACAATCTGATTCAGGAATAATCATCTTCTTTTAAACGAAAAAGCAGTGTGTTTTGGATCATTTTTAAAAAATGGCCGGTAGTGAATATCATTTTGAAATATCTGCCTTATATTTAGCTTGTTATATATAAAAGAATATAGTTTTGCTGTAAATTTTGCGGGTAATTGGCGATACTGGTAATTCCTGGTTGCTGGTAATTGACAGTTGACAGTTTACAGTTGACAACTCATTTGGATAAATCTGGACGGTTTATGATCCTTCAAAACAAATAAAATCAGATGATTCATCATTTAAACCAAATTATTGAAGTGTCAACTGCTTACTGCCAACTGTCAACTGAAAAACACTTTCTTATAACTTCTCGCCTTGAAACCACAAAGTTTCCAGCAGAACCAAGAATATAAAATCAGTGTCACACAGATCCATCCGGGCAAAATTATCGAAAACTGCAGTTGCTGTCACGGCACTTTTTGTTATTGCCATTGGCCTGTTCTGGACGGGTTACAACTCGCTGGATGACCGGATTATCACACTCCGATATTTTCTGATTGCACTGACCGGACTTGCGGCTTTTTCCACACCTTATCTGCTTTTTCCAGATAAAAACGGCGCAATCATTCAGCTTGGCAATCTCTCTTCATCGGACCTGAACCGCTATTTATCGGGAAAAATTGCTTCTTATACATGGCCGGTTTTTCTTCTTTTTGGGGTGATATTTTTTGGTGACCTGAATAATCCGGCTGAAAACCTGTTCCTGAAATTACTTTATACATCGGGAGCTTCTTTGCTGTTTGCCGGCCTGATGATGATTTCTGTTGCGCGCTATGTAAAAAGCGGCCCTGATTCCCAGTTCTGGAAAGAATCTGAAAAAGGGAGGAAACTCCGGAAAAACATGGCCGATTTTTTTAAATATCCCATCGATCCCGGCTCAGTGCCAAGCCTGATCAACACCATTTTAATCGTGCTGGCCGGTTTCCTGGCGATAGTTGCCGGGGCACTTATGGAGCAGTTTGTATCTGTCTATGCCGAGTTTTTATGTATGGCTGCTGTTTTTTTGGGCGGTGTGTTTACTCTGCGAAAATACAATCCAACGATTGTAAGAAACTTCTATTCGAGCAACGCTTTTTTCAGAGAGTTTTTTGGCGAAAGCCTGAAAGGAGAGGAACTTGCAGCAAGACGC
The DNA here is from genome assembly GCA_007131725.1 of Balneolaceae bacterium. Classification (GTDB taxonomy): domain Bacteria; phylum Bacteroidota; class Rhodothermia; order Balneolales; family Balneolaceae; genus Rhodohalobacter. The sequence goes on along the minus strand of SLPZ01000002.1, from coordinate 13,196 downwards.
GAAGTAGGGCAGCTTTGGTGGGTTCCGGCTCCCATCAAAATGCATGTGTGGCAATTCCTGGTGCAGTTAGATCGCAAAATTCCGTCCGGACGGGTGGTAGCCGCAGGCCATGTGCTGGTGTGGTTTATCGCCTATCAGCGGCCTGAGCCTGAATTTTTAACCGTAATCTGGCTGCTTTTTGCGCTGGTGCATCACCTGTTTATACTGCTCACAATTCAGCCCGAAATGGCACCGGGATGGCTGCTGAGGTGGGCGGGCTCAACATTTATATGGCTCACAACCCGTTTCTGGATGCAGCTTCGCTGGATTGTTCCGCTTTTGCTCAGTATGAACGCGCAGCTTTTTATTTTCGGAACTCCGGATTTTCAAAGCCAAAGTATTGTCATCTCAGTGTACATTGCAGCAGCTTTGATTGTAAGCGCGGCCGGGGTGTCGGTTCTCAAAAAAGAAATTAAAACCTGATTATGCTCAAGCTCAATCAAATCACAAAACAATACAAGGCAGGCAAGCCCATTTTTTCGAACATAACCAGGGAGTTCAAGCCGGGAAAAGGCTATGGCCTTGTGGGCCCGAACGGCTCCGGGAAAACGACATTTTTGAGAGTGCTTTCAGTAAATTCGTTTCCAACAAGCGGTAGTGTGATGTTCAAGGATCTGGATATTCATCAACACCCGGTTCAATATCTGAAACATGTAGGGCTTGTTCACGATGAAGAAACTCTGCCCCGACATCTCACGGCTTCCGAGCTTCTGGAATGGATAGTGCGCAGCCGGAAATTATGGAAGGATGGGGATTCGTCGGATCAGATCAATGCACTGCTGGATAAACTTGCACTTGAGGAACGGGATGAACCGATCGGAACATACTCAACCGGGATGAAAAAAAAGACGCAAATCGCGGCGGCATTTATTGTTGAACCGGATATTTTAATTATGGATGAACCGCTTCGTGGTCTGGACCAATCAACCCGCGAAATTGTGTTTAAAATGATTGTTGAGGCAAAATCAAAAAAAACTCTTATATTAATGGCCTCTCACTCAATGAGAAGTGTGAACGAGATATTTGACGAGATTGTTAAATTTCCGTTGTAATAAACTCACCAACTACTTGTATGTCCCTTAAAAATTATTGTTTTCGAGCTCATTCAATCCAGTGATGCAGGGGAACAGGTACACATTTCAATCATAACCAGAATTATACAAACACTTATATCCATACTTTCAGATGTCTGAAATTAAATTACCTGAAGTTGAATTAAACATTTATTCGAAAAAAGAACCGGTTGAAGTAACGGTTGTTGAAAATTATGTAGCTACAAAAGATTCAAGCCCGAATATTGTAAGGCATATTACATTTGACATTTCCGGGACGGATCTTGTTGATAAAATCCGAGTAGGCCAGTCTCTCGGAGTTTTGCCCCCTGGGACAGATAAAAACGGACGTCCTCACAAACTCAGACTCTATTCGGTTTCTTCGCCATCATCCGGTGAAAAGGGCAAAAAATACCTTATTTCCACTACGGTTAAACGAACGGTTGAAGAGCTGAAAGAAAAAATTTATCTCGGAGTGGCTTCTAATTATTTAGCCGATCTAAAACCCGGAGATAAAGTTAAAGTAACAGGCCCGAGCGGACGGCGGTTCTTGCTGCCTGAAAATGCAAAAGACTTTAACTACATCTTCTTTGCCACCGGAACCGGTATTGCACCATTTCGCGGAATGATTCACGAGTTGTTTGAACAGGATTATGAGAATGAGTGTGTGCTTGTTTTTGGCTGCCCATACCGCACAGACCTGCTCTATGCCGATTATTTTGAAGAGATGGACGAAAATAAACTGAAATTTCACTATGTACCCTGCATTTCTCGTGAAAGCCGGCGTAAGGATGGTTCCAAATATTATGTACAGACAATGCTTGAAGAGCGAAGTGAGCTTCTCTCGCCACTGCTCGCCAAAGAGAATACGCTGATCTACATCTGTGGAATGAAGGGGATGGAAACCGGTATTTATCTTCAACTATTAAAAAAAGGATTTACAGAGTATCTGGAGATTAAGAAGGAGCTGCCCGAAAATCCTGCTGACATTCCAAATGATAAATTCAAGAGATTTATAAAGCCCTCAATGCGTGTATTTGAAGAGGTGTATTGATTTTTTGAATTCAGGAATTGGCACAGGACTACCGTAAAAAATTTTAAAGATTGAGCCAGGCGGGGCAGGCTGGGGTTATTACAAGCAGCAGATTTTCTGTACTATTTTCTATGATCTATGGAGGGAATGCCTTTTAGCGTAACAAATTTGTAAGGCAGTATTTTCCCGCCAAATTTTTCGGTATAAACCTGGGTAAATACGGCTCCGAGCAGTATTATCAAAACGTTGTAATAAACCCAAATCACAAAAATAATCAGCGAGCCGGCTGCACGGTAAGCTACATCAATACCGGCCGCTGAGAAGTAGACTCCAATCAAGTATTTCCCCAGCAAAAAGAGCAATGTGGTAACCATGCCGCCGATGAATACATCCTTCCACCTCGCGTGTACGTCCGGTAAAATTTTAAAAATTAGTGTGAAAGCAAGAATGGCAAAACCGATAGTGCCAATCTGAGTAATCATCTTCACAAGATCGAGCTGAAAATCGGGAAGCATATCAATGAAAAATCTGCCTATAATTCCAAGGGTTGCCTCAGCCAGAAGGGATACAATCAGCAAAAGGGTTAGCAACAAGATCATTCCGAATGAAATGAGGCGGTTAAATATAAAATTCCAGACAGAATTTATTGTCACATCTTTAACATTCCAGATTTTGTTTAGTGCCATTTTCAACTGACTGATTACCGTCGTTGCTCCAAAAATGATGGCAAAAAATGCAATAATTGTCGTTGTAATTCCGGCTCCAGCTTCAATACGCTGCGCTATGAATTCATTAATGGTAGCCACTGTATTTTCGTCCAATACATCACCTACTATAAACTGAATTTGCTGCATCACCGCTTCTTCACTCAGAAAAAAACCACCTACGGATACGATAAGTATTAGGATAGGTGCGATTGAGAAAATGGTATAAAATGCAATTGCAGCTGCAAAGGTGAAAATTTCATCTTCACCCGATTTTTTAAAGGTGCTTTTCAGTAAATCCAAAGTATCGTAAAATATCACCTTCATGACGGCAGCAATTCTTTTAAAACCAGATCTAATTCTTCGGTTGTATTATAATAATGTGGAGAAATTCTGTACCAGCCCTGGCGTGCGGTAATTGTTATTTTTTTCTCTTTATTGAGTTTTTTTACAACGCCATCAGTATCATTTTCGTCATCAATGGAAAATGTGACGATGCCAGCCCGGTATTCTTCATTACCTGGGGTCAGCAGTGCAACTTTTGGATGTGCAGACAGCTTTTCGAACAGGTAACGGTTAAGTGTTTTTACCTCATTGAAAATAGCTTCAGGCCCGGTTTTGTTAAAATCCCGGAGTGACGCATGAAGTCCCTCAATTCCAATAATATTTAGCGTGCCGACCTCCAGATGTTTGGAAACCGGCAGCCAATCCTGGTCAAAATCTGAGAGCTGCCAGGGATTTGTTACCGACAGCCAGCCTGTTTTGTAAGGCGAAAGACTTAGCTGCAGTTTTTCAGAGAGATAGAGAAAGCCGATTCCCATCGGTGCCATCAGCCATTTGTGGCAGCCGCTTGCCAGGGCGTCAATTCCGAAGTCCTTCACATTTATGTTTGTGGCGCCTAATGCCTGAATACCGTCAACAACGAAAAAAATCCGATGCTTTTTACAGATCTCTCCGATTTTTTTCAGATTAGCTTTCAACCCGCTTAAATATTGCACCGCACTTATGGAGAGCATTTTAGTATTTGATGTGATGACATGCTCGAGAGCTTCCGGCTGGATGATTCCATCTTTGTCCGGTTCAACATAAATCAGCCGTACGCCGCGGTTTTCCAGTATCCTGAATGGATGGATATTTGACGGAAATTCGAGCGTGTTCAGAATAATTTCATCGTGTTCTTTCCAGTCAAAACCTTCGGCTACAGCAGAAATTGCTTCAGACGTATTCCCCATGAAGGTTATCTGATCCGGCGATTCAGCCCCGATAAAGTCACCGATGAGTTTCCGGGTATCCTCAACCCGGCTCATCCATCTTTCAAAATTTTCCACGCTGTCTTCATGACGGTCATTCAAAAATTGCCGGATTGCACCATTCACACCCGTTGAAAGTGGAGAAATGGCTGCGTGATTCAGATAAATACTGCCATTGTTCAGATACGGAAACTGTTTTCTAATCTCCTTTTTTTCTTTTTTACTGAAAGCAGGTTCAATCATAGTGTGTTATAAACTCTCAATTTGAGTTACACCGGCACTTACGGCAAATTTCATGGCGTCTGTTGGATTAACATCCAGCGGGGTAATTTTGTTCGAATCCACCAAAAACAGGTTTCCTGAAAAGTTATAGGAGTGGGGGCAGTAGACGGCTATTTTATTCTCAATGCCAAGCAGAGAAAGATCGTCTGTTGTAATAAACCCAACTCTGTCTACACCCTCCATAAGATTTACAATAACGGGCCGATTGAACTTTTTCTTTTTACCGACAAAAGCTTCTGTAAAATCTTTAAATGCCGTGTAAATAATTTTCACCAGGGGTGTTCTGGCAATCAGGTTTTCGAAATAAGAAAAGATCGGCCTTGAAATGGTCCAGGAAACGGCGTAACCCAGAATTACAATCATAAAAAAAGCACTGATAATACCCAGACCGGGTACTTGAAACGGCGCCCAGGAAAAAAGCAGAGAATGCAGCCGATCGTCAGTCCAGTTTACAATTACGATGAGCACGTAAAAAGTGGCGAAAATCGGTAGAATAAAAAGAAGCCCGCGGAAAAAATAAATAAGTATCAATCTCATATAATTTTCTGTTTGATGGCTGTTTGAATTAAGATATGAAGAATTGCAAATCAGGGAATGATCAAATCGAAATCTTCAAAAATTTGGAGCTGAAATTAATTATTTCCATTAGTCGGAAATTATAAATTGTTGAAAAAACCTTGTCATAAAAGAATTTTTTTTACAAAACTGGGATGCAATATTTTAGAAAATTTGTGATGTTTTTCTGGATATTAATAAGATATTTAGATAATAAATTCTTAATTTGAAAAACTTTCCATTACAGAAGAGTAAAAAAATAACAACATTAAATATTTACGCTTATGAGAACGAAATTACTATTAATCGGACTACTTAGCTTTACATTCGCTTTCTATGCATGTAGCGATGATAGCGTATCAGGGGTCAATGATGATCCTCCTGTAGACGAACCTGATCCCGATCCGGATCCGGATCCAGATCCCGATCCCGAATATGATGAAGCACTTATGACAATTTGGGTTCTTGATCCAACTCCCGGTTCATTAGCCGTAGGCCCAGCACCGGATGATTTAAGCTGGTGGGCGGTCACTGAAGACGATATTGAAGCGCGACACTGCCAATACGATGACCTGTACATCTTCCACTCAGATGGTACATTTGAAAACGATCTTGGAGATGAAACCTGGTTAGAAGAATGGCAGGCTGATGAAGAAGGATGTGGCCCGCCGGTTGCTCCGCACGATGGTTCAACTCTCGGAGAATGGTTTACGGAAGATGATGAAGTAGTTACCCTGATTGGAGAAGGTGTCTTTTTAGGGCTTCCTAAAGTTCATAACACCGCCGAAGATGGCCAGCCGGAAGATGATACCATCGTATATAATTATGAGGTATCTAATGATGGCAGTATGTTAGAGGTAACAATAGCCGGGTGGAATCCTGATGTGCCGGAGGCAGTCTGGTACTACAGATTCATTGAGTATCAAGAAGAAGCAGAAATCGATCCTGAACTTGTCGGAAACTGGGTTCTTGATCCAACTCCGGGTTCATTAGCAGTAGGCCCTTCGCCGGATGACTTGACATGGTGGTCTGTTACCGAAGATGATGTAGAAGAACGTCATTGCCAATATGAAGACCTGTTCATTTTCCATTCCGATGGCACCTTCGAAAATGACCTCGGTGATGAAACCTGGTTAGAAGACTGGCAGATTGAGGATGATGGTGAGCAAGGATGCGGCCCGCCGGTTGCACCACATGACGGTTCAACTATCGGAGACTGGTTTACGGAAGATAATAGACTTGTCACCCTGATTGGAGAAGGAGTCTTTTTAGGGCTTCCTAAAGTTCATAATACAGCCGAAGATGGCAAGCCGGAAGATGATACCATCATCTATAATTATGAAATATCAGACAGAGATGATGACAAAATTCTGGAAGTCACCATCGATGGCTGGCATCCTGATGTAGCAGAAGCTACATGGTATTTCAGATTCCTATTTCAGGAATAATTATTTTTGAACATAAAGAAGTTATCCGAATGTAACTACCGGATGAATTCTGCACCATTTCTTGAATGGAACCAGTTCTTTGGGCTGGTTCCATTTTTTTCTATCTGATTTTCCTTTCCTGATTTATCTCGTAATCTGGTGCAAATGGATACTTGATGTGTTGAGCGGGGAATACACGTCAGACCGCTTTGAGAGGTCAAACGGGTAGCTCAAAATTTTAAGATGAACCAAACTACGCCCGGTTTGGTTTAAACTTCCATGAGTTTGAGAACAATTTTCACTATCTTTTGAAGCTGTGAAAATTACCTCTTTATGCAATAATCAAAGAATCTATGTCCACCAAAACGTCCTCACAAATACGAAAAGAATTCCTGGATTTTTTTGAGGAAAAAGAGCATTTAATTGTCGATAGTGCTCCTGTTGTACCCAAAGACGATCCTACACTGCTGTTTACCAATGCCGGTATGAACCAGTTCAAAGCCGTTTTTCTGGGCGAACAGGAAGGCTTGAAAGAGGATGGACAACTCTGGAAGCGTGCGGCAGACACACAGCGCTGCATCCGTGTGAGCGGCAAACACAATGACCTTGAAGAGGTTGGCCACGACACCTATCACCACACGCTTTTCGAAATGCTGGGCAACTGGTCGTTCGGCGATTATTTTAAAGCTGAAGCCATTGAGTGGGCATGGGAACTGCTGGTTGACCGCTGGGGGCTTGAGCCTGACCGACTCTATGCAACGGTTTTTGAAGGCAGTGAAGCTGAGGGACTGCCCGTAGATCAGGAGTCGATCGACTTGTGGAAAGAGAAGACAGGCATTGCCCACGATCACATCCTGAAGTTCGATAAAAAAGATAATTTTTGGGAAATGGGAGAAACGGGACCGTGCGGGCCCTGTTCAGAAGTTCATATTGATTTGAGGTCGGATGAAGAGAGAAATAAACAGCCAGGCTCTGAAATTGTGAACAAAGACGATCCTCGTGTGATGGAGATCTGGAACCTGGTTTTTATTCAGTTTAACCGGCAGCCTGACGGTACGCTGGAAAAACTTCCAGCCAACCATGTGGATACCGGAATGGGTTTTGAACGGATGTGTGCGGTGTTACAGGGCAAAACCTCCAACTACGACACCGATGTTTTTCAGCCGATTATTCAGGAGATTTCAGCCATCTCCGGAAAAAACTACGGTGATGATGAAGAAACCGATATCGCCATGAGGGTGATTGCCGACCACATCCGCGCAGTGAGTTTTGCCATTGCTGATGGAGCTTCGCCATCGAACGAAAGCCGTGGTTATGTGATCAGAAGAATTTTGCGGCGTGCCGTTCGCTACGGCTGGGACCGCCTGAACCTGAAAACACCGTTTATGAGCAAACTTGTACCGGTGCTGTCAGATCAGTTCAGGGAAGTTTTTCCGGTCTTAGAGGCTCAGAAAAAATATGTGCAAAATGTGATTCTGGCTGAGGAAAAAAGCTTTTTAAACACACTGGGCCAGGGCATTGCCCTCTTTCACGAAATGATTGAAGGTACAGACAGGCTCTCCGGTGAAAATGCATTCAAACTTCATGACACATATGGATTTCCGATTGACCTGACCGAACTGATGGCACGCGAAAAAGGCATAGAGGTGGATGTTGAGGGTTTTGACCGGCTGATGCAGGAACAAAAGGAGAGAGCCCGTGCGGCCGGTAAGTTCCAGGCAAAACAGGGCGGAGAAATGAACTGGAATATTCTGTCTGAGAGCGAATTCACGTTTACCGGTTATGATGAGCTTGAAACAGAAGCCAGAATACTGGCAACCAGCTCCAAAGATGACCGGCATCTGATTCTGCTCGATAAAAGCCCGTTTTATGCCGAGGCGGGCGGCCAAATTGCCGACACAGGCGTGCTTGAAAAAAACGGAGAATCCATCCGGGTTACCGATGTTCAGCATACGCCTGACGGACACATACATTACGTGGATAAACTGCCGGCTGATCCATCCGGAAACTGGCTGGCAAAAGTGGACGATGACCGGCGGAAGGAAATTGAAAAACATCACACCGCCACCCACCTTATGCATGCTGCCCTGAGGGACGTCCTCGGAGATCATGTGGTACAAAGAGGATCGCTTGTGGCGCCTGACCGCCTTCGGTTCGATTTTTCACACTTTGAAGCGGTAAAGCCGGAAGAGCTGGAAGAAGTGGAGCGTCAGGTAAACCGGAAAATTCAGGAAAACATCCCATTGCTTGATGAGCGTTCAGTACCAATTGAAGAAGCCAAAGAACGCGGAGCCATGATGCTTTTCGGTGAAAAATATGGCGATTTTGTCCGGGTAATTACGTTTGACCCCGATTATTCTGTAGAATTTTGCGGCGGCACCCATGTGGACGCTACCGGGAAAATCGGATATTTCAGGTTTACAGGCGAAACCTCGGTGGCTGCCGGTATCCGGAGGGTGGAAGCTGTAACAGGCCGCCATGTTGATGAATTTTTGCGGCAGGAGAAAAAACTATTGGAGCAGATAAAAGAAAAACTGGGAAGCCAGGCAAATCCGGCTGACCGGGTGGCTGAGCTTATCCAACAAAACAAAAGACTCGAAAAAGAGCTGAAAAAAATTCAGCAACAGCAGGCATTAAACGAACTGGATGCATTTTTGAGAAATGGACACCAGGTCGGAGATGTGAGCCTTTATACCGGTGAAGTGAATGAAGGTGATATGGGCAGGCTAAAGCAGCTTGGTTATGATGCCCTTCAAAAAAAGAAGGAGAAAAGCGTGATTGTGCTGGCATCAGCCGATGCGGAGGAGGGGAAAGTGTATCTTATGGCTGCAATCACGGACGACCTGGTAGCTGAAGGACTGAAAGCGGGAGCACTGGTTTCGGATCTTGGAAAAATTGTTGGAGGCGGCGGAGGCGGCCAGCCAAATCTCGCAACCGCAGGCGGAAGGCATCCCGAAAAAATTAATGATGCCTTTGCTGCTGCTAAAGAATGGCTGCAAAAGGTAAAATGATAATCGGAGCATACCCGTCTGTAAACTTCTGAAATTTTGGGTATATTCTGAGCAAAATTTAAATAGATAGATCGTACAAATATTTCCTTATGGCTAATAAAAAAACTGAACCTGTTTTCACCCCGATTGGATCATATAACGGTGAGAATAAAAAAGTTGAAAAGTCGGTAAATCTGCCCGATCCAACCGATAAGACGCACAAGGAACTCGGGCTATCAGACGATGATTTGGTAAAAATGTACGACCAGATGTACCTTCAGCGAAGGTTCGAAGAGCGGGCCATGCAGATGTATCAAAAAGGTAAATTTGGTGGGTTTTTGCACCTCTACATCGGCCAGGAAGCCGTATCTACCGGAACTGTATTTGCCTTGAATGACGATGATGATATCATAACGGCATACCGTGACCATGGATGGGGACTGGTACGAGGTATCAGTGCAAAAGAAGGAATGGCTGAATTGTTTGGTAAAGCAACGGGCTGCTCTAAAGGGAAAGGCGGCTCCATGCACTTTGCCAATGTTAAGGAGCATTTCTGGGGCGGCTACGGTATTGTGGGCGGTCACATCCCGATTGGCGGAGGTTTGGCATTTGCAAATAAATACCAGGAAAATGGGCGCATTTCCGCCTGCTTTTTTGGTGATGGCGCCGTAGACCAGGGTGCACTGCATGAGACGCTGAACATGAGCCAGCTCTGGAAATTGCCCTGCATTTATGTGGTTGAAAATAACGGCTACTCTATGGGAACGGCGGCAACCCGCCATACCGTGGGAGAAATCTACGAAAGAGCCAACGGCTACGGCATGAAAAGTGCCATGTTTAATGGAATGGATGTCTTTACGGTTTATGAAAATATGAAGCGAATTGCCGACGAAGTGCGTGAAGAAAGCATTCCATACTTTGTGGAAATTCGTACCTATCGCTACCGGGGACACTCCATGTCTGACCCTCAAAAATACCGGACAAAGGAAGAGCTTAAGGAATATCAAAAAACCGACCCCATTGAGCGGATGAAAAAATATATTCTTGATGAGAAGGTCCTGAAGAAAAAGGAAGTCGAAGAAATTGAACAGAAAGTAGAAGATGAAGTGCTCGAGGCAATCGAATTTGCTGAAGAGTCACCTTTCCCGGAACCGGAAGAACTTTACGAAGACATGTTTACGGGTACACCGCATTTCCACGATAAAAAATAATCAAACCGAACCTGTTAGCGAACCAAAGATATTTAATAAAGAATTAGAATAATGGCTGAATTACAATTTCGAGAAGCTTTAAACCAGGCAATTGATGAAGAGATGGGCCGTGATGAACGCGTGTTCATTATGGGAGAAGAAGTTGCCGAATACGACGGAGCCTATAAAGTTACAGAAGGGCTGCTCGATAAATATGGTTTTAAAAGGGTGATTGATACCCCGATTTCTGAACTCGGTTTTGCTGGCATTGGTGTAGGGGCCGCTATGAACGGATTGAGGCCAATTGTTGAGTTTATGACTTTCAATTTTGCCGTACTGGCCGCTGATCAGATCATAAACCATGCGTCAAAGGTCCGGTACATGCTTGGCGGACAGGCGAGTGTCCCTATTGTTTTCAGAGGGCCAAATGCCTCGGCCGGGCAACTGGGTGCCACACATTCGGTGGCTTACGATTCGATGTATGCTCATTTTCCGGGCATGGCGGTAATCTATCCATCCGAGCCCGACGATGCCAAGGGCCTGCTAAAATCTGCCATCCGAAGTGATGATACAGTCATTTTCATGGAATCGGAGCAGATGTATGGTATGAGAGGAGAGGTGTCTGAAGAGGAGGACTACATCATCCCGATTGGCAAAGCAAAGGTAAAACGCGAAGGCGATGATGTGACCATCGTTGCTACCGGTAAGATGTATCATATCGCAAAACAGGCTGCAGCACAGCTTGAAAAAGATGGAGTGGAGGCAGAAATCATCGATCCGAGAACCATCAAGCCGCTGGACATTGAAGCCATTGTAAAGTCGGTTAAGAAAACAAACCGCTGCGTGGTTGTGGATGAGGCGCATCCGTTTGGCGGAGTTGCAGCCGAAACCGGCTTTTTAATTCAGCGCGAAGCGTTCGATTACCTGGATGCCCCGGTTCAGAGGGTTACACTTCCAGATGTGAGCGCTCCATTTTCGAAGCCGTTGTTCGACCTCTGGCTGCCCGATGCTAAGCAGGTAATTGAAGCCGTAAATGCTGTAACTTACAGGAATTGAGAATTTTGACAAGTGAAAATTGATAAACGTTGATTATCAGCGTTTCAGTTTTGCCTTTTCATTTTTTGCTTAGTAACGTTCAAAGATATAAATCGAAATTGAATCAAATAAAAAGTTGAAGAGTTAAAAAATATGGCACAGAAAATTGAGATGCCCAAATTGAGCGATACCATGGAAGAAGGGGTTATCGCCAAGTGGAATGTTAGTGAAGGGGACAAAGTAGAATCCGGCGATGTGATCGCCGAAGTGGAAACTGACAAAGCTACCATGGAAGTGGAAGTTTTTGACAGCGGCACCGTTCTGAAAATTCTTGTTGGTGAAGGCGATGCCGTACCCCTGGGCGGTGTGATGGCTGTTATTGGCGATGAGGGCGAAGACATCAGCGAAATTCTTGATGGCCTTGATAAAAACGGCGCTCCGGCTGAGGACAGTGAAGAAGAAAGATCCGAAGAAAAAGAAGAACCCAAAGAAGAAGTAAAAACTACGGAAGCATCTGAAGATGATGACGGACGCATAAAAGCTTCGCCGCTTGCCAGGAAAATGGCTGAAGATAAAGGAATTGACCTGAGAAGCGTGAAAGGCACCGGGCCTGATGGCCGAATCGTAAAACGCGATATTGAAGATTATACACCTGAGAAGGCTGAAAAACCGGCTGCCCCAGCAGTTACTTTTGAGTCGGAAGAGTCTGAAGAGATTAAAGTTTCTCAGATGCGAAAAGTGATTGCCAAGCGTCTGTCTGAAAGCAAGTTCACCAGTCCGCACTTTTATGAAACAGTGGACATCGACATGGAGCATGCAATTGACGCGCGTGAGAAACTGAACGAGGTGAGTGAGGTTAAAATCAGCTTCAACGATATTGTGGTGAAAGCGTGTGCAGTAGCGCTCCGGCGCCATCCGTATGTGAACTCGTCCTGGATGGATGATGTGATTCGCAAGCACGGTGATGTGAATGTTGCTGTTGCAGTAGCCATTGACGAGGGACTGATGACACCGGTCATCAATCATGCCGATAAAAAGAATTTACGGCAAATCTCAGTCGAGACGAGAGAACTTGCCGAACTGGCCCGCGACCGCAAATTACAGCCGGAACAGATGGAAGGAAGCACGTTTACCATCAGTAATCTGGGAATGTTTGGCATCGAGGAGTTTACAGCTATCATCAACCCACCAAATGCAAGTATACTGGCTGTGGGTGCAATTCGAGATGTTCCGGTCGTGAAAAACGGAGAAGTGGTGCCAGGCAAGCGGATGAAAGTCACACTCTCCAGCGATCACCGTATAGTGGATGGCGCAAAAGCTGCCGAGTTTCTGAATACACTTCGCCAGCTTCTGGAAAATCCGCTTTCGATGATGCTGTAATGTTATAAATTGTTTCAAATTTTTAAAATGCCCGGTTGATGACAGCCGGGCATTTTTTTTGGACAGCAAAATCTTTAGGTTCTTGCGCAAATTTACAAATAACAACTTTCATCAAAACAGACTGAAACAATGCTTAATCGGAAGTTCAGACTCTATTTCTAATAATTTCTACTCGTAAATATTTAAAAATGAATACTTAAAGGTGGTTTTTATTTTGCAATTTGTTCCCATGTAAATAATTATTTAGTATTTGACATAT
>SLPZ01000004.1 GCA_007131725.1 Balneolaceae bacterium | reverse complement strand
GTATTGATTTTAACTATAAATAATGATTTTGATACAGAGAAACTTCGTGAATGGCTGGATGATCATAATTATACATTTCCCGTTTTAAGAGATGATGGTTACATAAACAACGCGGGAGTATCTGTTTTTCCAACCACATGGTTTCTTAATAGCAACGGACAAATAATCTACACACAAATGGGATATACAAGCGAGCTTATAGAAGAATTTGTTTGGAGGATTGAAGCGTTAAGAGATAGTTGATACTCGAACCTATTTTATACGATTCAATGCGAAACACTGCTTGTAATTTTTTGCACTAACCGATCAATAAGCTTAAGATCTTGCGGGCGGGAAAGGCGGTGTTCGCCGTCCGGAACCAGTATTAGCTCACACCGGTTTGATCCGATTTTCTTTTGTAGTTCGAGAGACTTTTTCCAGGATACATCCGCATCTTTTTTGCCGTGAATCAGGCAGACAGGGACATCCAGATTGAGTTTTTCACGGTTCAGCAAAAGGTGCTTTTTACCGTCTTCGATCAATTCACGGGTAATGATCACCGGCTCCTCCTGGTATTCGCTTGGGCTGCTGATAAATCCCTTTTCGTCCATTTCATTTCTCTGGGCATCACTCATTCTCTCCTCGTAAATCGATTGGGTAAAATCCGGCGAGGAGGCAATTCCCACCAGTCCCGCTATTATATCCGGCCTTGCAAGGGCTGCAAGCAGGGCAATCCATCCGCCCATGGAAGAGCCGACTGCAACTACCGGTGTTGGGGCAATATTATCCAGAATCAGCAGTGTATCATTCAGCCAGTCGCTGACGGTGCCCTCCTCAAACTTTCCGTCAGATTCACCATGTCCGCGATAATCAAACCGCACGTACGCCTGACCCCGTTCTCTGCAGCATTTTTCAAGCCAGAGGGCTTTGGTGCCCTGCATGTGAGAGAAAAAACCAGGCATGAAGATCACTGCGGGAGAGTTGCCCGGCAGGAAGTTGTAAGCTATGGAAAGTCCGTCGGTTGTGGTGATAAATTTGGGCATAAGAAAAGTTCATTTCAACTAAAAAAAAGGGGATCACTCCAATTTCCAGAGCTGATTCATAATCTGCATCATAAACCGGACGCTTTTTCTTTCATATGCAGAATCGTTAAATGTGCCGATCAGGTATGCGTTCAGTTCGGAATGATAGAACATAAATGCACCCGTTGCCCCGAGTACACCCCAGGAGTTAAATTTTTTCGGTAAAATGAATGGAATTGTAACGATTTGCCAGATGCCGTATCCGTACTGAACACCCGGGCCCATGCCTAATCTCACCCTATCATTTTTCATTTGCATGAGCGTGTTTTCTGATACGAGCTGATGGTTAACAAGCGCCTTCATAAATTTGAGCATATCTTCGGCAGGTCCAGTAACTCCGCCGCCGGTATAATCAAGCCCGGCAAATCCACGGTAATCGTTCAACCGGATTTGTTGTTTGGGCTGTCGCCTGAAAAAAGACCGGTTCGCATTGTGTTCTTTTAAATGGCTGTTTGTGGAACGGGAGCGCAGCGTCAGATAAAATCCTGATTCGGGGTGCGAAGGGTTTTCAAGTGGTTCAGAGTAGTTGAGCATGTAGGAATGCTTCATATCCAAAGGATCAAAGATGAGGCTGTGTAGTGTTTCGTAAAATGGCTTGCCGGTTACCGATTCTGCGATTAGGCCGAGCAGGTGGTAGTTGGTATCTGTATAATTACAGCCCTCACCCGGCGGGAATTTTGGATGACTGTTTTCTTTGGCCCAGAGAATGGCTTCGCGTGGAGTCATCGAAAAGTCAGGATTTTCCAGCAATTGATATAAAAGCGGCCAAAAATTATCGGGGAGGCCGGATGATTGGTTCAGCAAATGCCTGACCTGAATTTTATCCGAATAGTCACTTCCTTTAAAAATATGAAGATTTTGGGTCAGTTCGGTGTCCAGGTATTTTGTGATGGAAGCATCAAACGAAAGTTTTCCCTGCTCTGCCAGCATGGCAATGATGGTTGATGTAAAAAGCTTCCCCACACTGGCCATATAATTTGGCTGATTGGGATGTGCCGGTTTGCCATTTGTTTCGCCTTCTGCGAGGTTCAGGTGAATATCAGATCTGTCGGAGTGAACCAGCAGGTAAGCATTTTTCAGCAAGGGATCTTTTTTAACCTTCTTTCTGAAAATCTGCTCAATTGATTGATTAATTTTTCCCTTGTCCATTTTTATCATATAAGTTAGAAGCGATAAGCAAAATCAAATCAAAAAAAGTAAAGCATCACATAAGCGGCACTTTTTTGGTCATATGTTGAGAAAAGTTTGCGAGATAAACGGCTATACCCAGCAGAACTTCGGCAAAACCAAATAAAAGATAGAGTAAATGAATCCAGTGAAACGGGAATACCACTAAATGTGTAATCATCCACATCATCAGGTAAAAACCAAGAAAAGATGCGATGATTCCGGATTTTTTATTTTTCTTTAGTGTGAAGATACTCCCGAAAATATTGCCAAAACCTAAGATGAAGATGAATATTAAGCCGGGGATTAAGTATGAAGAAAATACAGACCTATCAAGCCAATCAATCAAAAAACCGAGGTTAACACCTGTAGGATCCATCACAAACCCAAGGCCACCGGCGAATGCGCCAATCCCGATAAATAGTTGCAGAAAAGCGAGTGTTCGAATTTTCGTGTTGATTATGGCCATTTTAAATTGTTTTACGTGCAGTGTGCAGAGAATACAACCTTAGACGCATATAAGGACTAAAGGTTTGTCTGATTTGTAAAAATTTTTTACATGTTTTCGTTCACAAATGGTCCCAAATGTATTGTAATACCAGATAAGATTTGAAATACCGTCTTAAATCAGTTGATTTGTTTATTTAAACCGGGAATTCTCTCGTTTTACAATGTTTTATTTTGGTAAATATCTATTATGCTACTACGTATCTAATCTGTTTTTATTATTTCTTTTATATTTCTCCGGGGTGATTTTGGCATAGGTTTCGAATAACCGAGCCGGATGAGCAGCAAAGGCTCTTCATTCTTTTTGAGATTTAAAAACCCCGAAAACTTTTCTTTAACGGATTCAACTTCACACGGCATGTTGAGATGTGCATGAGAAATTCCCAGTTTTGTCGCCATTAACGCAGCACGCTGAAAATGTCTGCCCAGGTCAACCCAGTTCTTTTTTGATTGGTTTTTTGCAATAAAGACCATGAGAACCGGCGAACTACGGATCATCTTTTCACACTTTTTAGCTTCACCCTCAGGTGTTGCAAACTTGCGGATGATCATTTTACCCAGCCATCTGGGAACGGATGGAAATCCCATCGCTTCTGATGTAAGCCCGTCTTTTTGCTCCACGGCTTCCTGTTTCGAAAATCGAATCCAGGAGATCAGCTCATCAACAAAACCACGATCTTTGAATTGAATCCGGTTTGCCTCTTTAACAAGACTGATAATATGTTCGGCATCCTCATGGCCAGCATAAAATTTTCTGAGCGTTGTTGAAGATGAATCAACAACATTTGTCAATTGCTCTAAATGAGAATCGGGAATGGATTCACCGTTGTATAAACTGCGATTTGATTGCCGCTCTGGAATTACATCAAAGAGTTCATCATCATCTTCGGATGATTCTTCTGTGAGTTTGACCTCGAGATACTCTTCATCATCCGGGAAATAATTTACCTTTGCAGAAAACCCCTCATGCCGGGCAGCGATGATCAGATTTTCAAGAGCACACCCCAGGCTGATGTATAGAGCGTGATCGTCAGGATCTACTACCGGCAGGCGGCGAGTAAAATCCGGATGGATTCTGATCTGATTATCATGTACCGAAAACTTCCAGGGTTGGGTGTTGTGCCCGGATGGGGCCATTGCTGCGTAATGTATCAGTTTTTCAATGTTCATGATCATTCTCTAAAATTTATTTAAAGTGAGTTTCCAGGTAATGCCTTTCGGGGTGAGATAAGATCGTTGAATTTAGTGTTATCAAGGTAATATAGTTCAAAAAAGGCGTCATCCCGCACTTGATTCGGGATCTCCACCCTTTGCATAAAGATGTCCTGGAACAACGTTCGGAGATTCCTGATCAAGTCAGGAATGACGGTTTTTGGTTGGTGATGCCAGCCTGTCCCTTTCGGGAGATCGGTGTCCGGCATGACGAAATTGATTTTTTTAAAAAACTTCACACCCTTTCTCATAGCCTCAGGTTCATTTTCCAAATTCTTATCTCTAATTGTTGTTAATTACGAAGTCATTTTTAGCCAAAAAGGATTGATATCAACCTTCATAAATCATTTTTCTGGTCATGCCACCGTCAATAATTAGATTCTCACCGGTTATAAAGTTATTCTTCGGGTCGCAAAGAAACAGGCAGGCTCTTGCGATATCATCCGGATTGCCAACCCGCTGTGAAAAGTGCTGTTTATGGTCTTTTTCCCGCAGCTTGTTATAATCTCCGGTGTGAATCCATCCAGGGCTGATTGCATTCACCGTGATTTTATTTAGCGATAATGATGCCGCCATCGAATGGGTAAGGCCCAGCAAACCTCCCTTTGATGCTGCATACGCTTCAGAGTTGGATTCCGACATCAATGCCCGGGTTGATGCAATATTGATGATGGTTCCTCCACCGTTCTCTTTCATGCCTTTCGCACAGGCCTGCGAACAGACAAATGCCCCCCGAAGATTGGTATTGATTACACGGTCCCACCCCTCAATATCCAGATCAAAAAATGGTGTGAATTCCGAAATTCCGGCATTGTTGATGAGAATGTCAACAGGGCCAAATTTGTCATACGCATCCTGAACCATTGTTTTTGCTGATTCAGGATCAGAAATATCGGCACGGATGAATTGTGTCTGATGTTTATTCTTCAGTATCTCCTCTTCCAGCTTTTTGCCTGCCGTTTCGTCCACATCAGCAATGATGACGTTCGCACCATTTTCTGCGAATGCTTTTACAATGGCACGGCCAATGCCATTCGCGCCGCCGGTTACAATTACATTTTTATCTTGAAATGACATAGTATTGTGTCAATCATAAAGTGAATGTTTAAAACCCGCAATGTTTTTTCAAAAAAACACAAATTATTCATACATGCAGCTATTTATGATGAGGAAACATTGCGGGTTTCTCCGACATTCAATTATTGACATAACAATAGTGTGATTATTCAGATTTTAATGGTTGAGAATCAAGATTAAGATGGAATCAGGAGATTAAAAATGTTCCCTTTGTCGCAATGTATCATTCCCAAATCCTTTGTTTTACTTTGATAATTTCTGAGGCAAATTTGTCAGGCTCACCCAAAAACGGAGTGTGTGCTGAATTCTCAAAAGTGATGAGTTCTTTCATCGGTGTGTCAATTGTTTCGAAGTACTCCTTTACAAGCCGGTGAGGAGTGTTAAAATCATGCAGCCCGGCGAAGAAGAAAAATGGAATTTCCAGCTTCGTAACCTTTTCGGTGTAATTGATATGCCGTGCATAAACCTCATCCCACATCGGGCCGCTGCCGCGGTTGGCGCCGTTCAGCCAGCGATAATAATCAACGAGGCTGTATTCTGGCGCGCGAAATGCAATGCGGGCCAAACGGCCCATGCTGATATCAAAGTTTCCGCCGTATTTTCCTACCAATTGAGCGAAGGCCACATGTTTGCTGTGTTCGGTGAAAGGAGGGCTGCCCAGCTCTTCGAGACGTTTTACGTCATCCGGATTTTGGCCTTTTTGGATTTGCTCTTGCAGCCACTCATGTCCCATTTCATAAGCACGGTGGTTGTCCACAACCTGGCTGACACTGATGTAGGCATAAATATCTTCAGGGTATTTTGAAGCAAGTTCGATTCCAAGCTGAGTTCCCCAGGAATGTCCCAGCAGAAAGATTTTTTCCTGGCTAAAACGCTCTTTTAAATAACCGATCAGTTCGTGTGCATCACTCAAAAACCGGTCAAACCTCATGCTCTGTTCATCAAATTCCCGGTGGTTGGATTTTCCCGCTCCCCGCTGATCCCAGTGCACCACAATGAACTCTTTTTCCAGTTCGCTGTCCACATGGTGTGCCAACGACATTTGCGCCGCCCCGGGTCCGCCGTGCAGCCATAGCAGCACGGGATTGGATTGGTTTTTACCCCTTATCAAAATAGCCTGTTTCATTCCGCCAAGTTCAACAAAACTCAGCTCTGCAATTGATTCATCAATCAATTTGCCGTCATCAGCTTTAAAAGGTTCGGTATATGGAAAAAGTGCGCCTCGCACAACAATCAGTAAAATCAGGGCAAGCACCGTAAAAAAGAGAGCTATGATACCCGTAATTATTTTTAGCGTTTTCATAAACTAACAAGACTTCGATCTTTTCGGACCCTTTTTCAAATTCAAATTAATCTAATTTTCTACTGGAAACTTGGTTTGTAAGGCCAAAATCATCCCCTCTTGAGAGGGGAAAGTGCAGATGAAAGCGCAAAGCGCGGTTCATCGAACGAGGGGTGTGTTCATCTGGGTACAAAGCCTAAATCAGGGACACACCCCTGACAACTACGCTGAAAGCTTCGTTGTCTGTCCCCTCTCAAGAGGGGATTTAATTTACTTCGAACAGATTACCAACAATTTTTCCAATAGAATCTAATCTAAAAAGCCTCGGATAGGGTGATGTACAATCCTGAGTCGTGTTTTCCAATTCCGAAATCGATTCGGAGGTTGCTTGTATCCTGGGGGTTCAGGTCAAATCGGAACCCAACTCCGGCTGAGAATTTCGGGTTGCTGACTGAAAAATCCTCAAACCGGTTCCACACTTCTCCGGCCGCTGCAAAGACCGTGAATCCGAGTCGATTGTAGAATTGCTGTCGCCACTCCGCCTGTATTTGTCCTGCATTATTATCCCGGAATCGCCCCTCGTAATATCCTCTCATAATTTCACGTCCTCCAAGCCGCGAATATTCCTGGAAGGGCGGCGTGCCTGAAATGAAATTGGCCCGAAAATGAAAACCAAGAATTGAGCTGCCTTCACCGCTCAGGTCAAAATATTTGCGCGCATCGAATTTTAAACGGCTGTGAGGATGTGTGGCCCCTAAAAACCCGGGAAAGTGCATCGTAGAAAATTCCAGGTAGTGATAGGAGGTTGGCCAGGTGATGCTGCTGCGTTTATCGTGGCGGATAGAAACGCCGACACCCGGCAGTGTGCTGCCCTCCATCCCGCTGATGCCACCGCCCTGATAAGGTTCTCCGTCTTCATCAAAAAATTCAACAGCCGAAATACGGCTCCACTGAACATTGATTCCCGCAAACAAATGGTCCCCCATTTTTTTTAGCGCAGCCTGCTGAAAACTGAAAGCCCGAAATTCCACATCCAGTTCATCATCGCTGCTTGTCAAAGCTCCCACTCCCCAATAGTTGTCCGGAAAAAAGAAGTATTCGTGACGCCCTTCAAACAGCCAGTTTTCACCTGTTAAAAAAATGTTGGGTGTCAATTCCACAACCAATTGGTTGTTAAGGGTATAGGCACTTGAGAAAATCACCTGAGAAGCCCTTGTTTCTGGGCCTGCCGTTTTTGGCTTGAACTGAGTCATCATCAACCCGCCAAACACCAGGCTGGTTTCGGGCATGTAGCTGAAAAAGGGCAGAAGAACCGTGTTGGTTTGATAGGGTTCCTCATGTTCTTGCTGCTGGGCAAATATTGGCTGCAGTAATATCAAAAATATCAGAAACAGCAGCAGTTGAGATTGAAAGTAACTTTTCATCAGAAATTATAGGTTAATGATGCAGTGAGTACATTACCGGCGGTTCCGAATACCGAGTCGTCACTGCCCATAAAAAATTGCCCCAGAAGTCGAAAGTCCAGGTTTTCTGCAACTGACCAGGTCAAAGAAGGGCTGATAAAGACAGCTTCTTCATCCGGATAAGCGATAGCCGCAAGAGATCCGTCAACAAGCGGATGAATGGGGTAAGAAAGCTGTACAGTGCCCTGATACCTTGAAAATGATGGATTATCGGGAGTGATCTGTTCCGCAAGGAGCATAAATTCTTCTCTTCCGCCCTCGTGATTATAGAGGAATTCGGTGATCATAAAGAGGCTGTTATCAAACATATACTCAACAGAAGCCGACAGGATGAAATTGGTTTCACGGGTGCCGTTGTTTGGGTTGATATCGGTAAAAAACATGGTTTCGCCTTTAATTCCTGCGCCGCGATAATCCCCGGCCCAGCCGCCGCCTGCCGCAAACCGTTCCCGGTAATATCCGCTGATTAGCTGCACGTCGTATCCCCTCAGATCGAACGAATATAGCATGGCAGCCACGCTGTTTTCCAAGTCGCGGCTGGGGTTTACGGCAATTTCAAACCTTGACGTGAACCCGATAAAGCGCTGAATGCGGATCGCATCGGAACCGGGGCGTTCGGGATAATCGAAATCATACAGCGAATAGATGTTGAAGATATCATTCGGGTTGGTAATCATGCTGATGCCCCAGTTCACCCGCTGCCTTCCCACGCGAATATTCCAGTCGCCGCGGTCCCATTCGGCATAGAGCCTGTCGGGGATGTAGTGCAGAAGCCAGTTGTCTTCCCGAAACATCATCCATGAAAGGTTTACCAGGCCGTCGTCAATATCAATGCCATCGGCATATTCCGGAAAATCAGAAACCAGGTCGCCGGCAAAAAACCGGGTTCGCATCTGCCAGTGAACAGTGACGTCTGAGGACGCAAACCATCTCACATTCAGTCGGTTTTGCAGCCTGTATTCCATCCAGGATTGATCGCCGAAAGGCTCTGGCAGCTCCGCCGAAATCCGGACGGGATTGCCCTGAAGATAGCCGCTGACACTGAAATTATCAGAAAACTGAGCCTGCAGTAATTGCGGGATGCCCGATAAAATAAAAATGAATGCAAAAAGTAATCCGAAGATGCCCGGTTTACGCGGTTTCATTGGTTTGGGTGTTCTGAAATTCATCGTTGTCAATGGCGCCATCTACCATGGTAATCACTCTGCGGGCGCGGTCTATCACCCGCTGGTCGTGTGTTGAAAACACAAATGTGATGTTTTGCTCTTTATTCATTTTTTCCATGATATCGAGCAGGTTCATAGCTGCTTCGGTATCGAGGTTGGCAGTGGGTTCATCAGCGAGGATAAATTTTGGCTCCGAAGCCAATGCACGGGCCACGGCCACCCGCTGCTGCTGTCCGCCCGAAAGTTGCACAGGCCGGGCATCCTTTCGTTCGCCAAGCCCTACTTTTTCAAGCAATTCATCCGCGCGTTGTTGAATCTCTTTTTTATTCCGGTTTTGCAAAAGCATGATAAACGAAACATTTTCGCGGGCGGTAAAAACGGGAATGAGGTTGTAGTGCTGAAACACAAACCCGATATTTTGCAGGCGAAAATCGATTCGCTCACTGTCTTTCATTTTGGAAATTTCTTCCCCGTTAATTCTTACCGTTCCGGAAGTGGGTTTATCCAGACCTCCAATCATGTTCAGGAGCGTGGTTTTGCCCGACCCTGATGGCCCGACAATACTCGTAAACTCACCCTTTTCGATGGTAATTGATACATCCCGCAGGGCATGAACCGGCACGGTATCGGGATTGTAAACTTTGGATAAATTTTCAGTTTTTACGATTGACATGGTTTCAGGTATTTAATTTCTGGTAAATGTGTTATAAATCAGGTGTCTTTGGCTGCTTCAAGCGGGTTTATTCTGATGCCTTTGATAGCAGGATAAACGGAAGCAAGAAACGTAATGATGAAAATTACAGCAATAATCGCTGCGTATTCCATCGGGGTTATTACGGGATATATGTGATAGTCCCAGCCCACTTGTGCTGCTCCCTCGGCAAACATTTCGAGGTTGATGCCGGCATCACTGAAGTGCCGGATACTGAGCCACGCAAGAAGAATTCCGGTTGCAGCTCCGCATATGGTTAGAATCGTGGATTCGAGCATAATCATGCTGAACACGCGAAGTTTGCTCATCCCGATGGAGAGCAGCATTCCGATTTCCCGAAGCCGCTCAAAAAGTGCCATTAACATGGTGTTTAAAATTCCAAATG
>SLPZ01000165.1 GCA_007131725.1 Balneolaceae bacterium | reverse complement strand
CCCGGCAAGCAGGTCGATAATTTCCCGGCGTGTGGGATCGGCAATGGCGTGAAAAATTTCCTGGCTCATAATAAATTCTCGTTCAAAGGGTAACCGATTGGTTACAAATATATATGTAACTTTTGAGTTACGCAAATTTAAATTGAAATTACTCTTTACTTGACCGGTTCTCTTGTTTCTTCAATATTGAATTCGGATCACTGCTGCCTTTACCCCTAATCCGCATTCTGACAGGGTAGAACCATCCCAATGCAATACAATCCCCGATGCACTTCAATCGGGGCAGGCGGGACAAGCGGAAAGCGCAGTGAAGCGCAGGTTTTTGATAACTCTGTTTTCTGTCTTACTCACCTTTGTGTCTCCACCGACCACATATTACCGGCGAAATCTTTGAATGTTGCCCGCCGGTCCGGATCGCCTTCCTTTTCAGTGGGCGGTTCCACAATCTCACATCCTGCATCTATGGCTTTTTTGTAAGTTGCATCCACATCCGGAACATAAACATGAATCACAATGGGGACAGCCGGGAATTGTTCTGATGCATTGCCCAGCATAATTACAGAATCGTCGATTTGCAGTTCAGCATGCATAATGGAGCCATTCTGCATACGGTATTCACGAAGCATTTTTGCATCAAATATCTGTTTCATCAGCCGGATGAACCGGTCTGCATCATCCACGATAAAGTAGGGAGATACGGAGTTGTATCCGGCAGGTTTGAATGGTTTTTTCATTTTGATTCGCTGAAGGTTGGGTTAATGTTTAGAGTGCTAAGTAACCATCCTGAAAATAAATATTATGGTTTGATTTTGTATCTAAGCCGAACCACCTTGCAGGGGAAGGTAAGAGTGTCCATGAATGTCAGTTTCAGGTTCAGGCCGGCCGGGAAATAGGGTTTGCCACCTCCCAGCAACACCGGATGAACATACAGCCAAACCTGGTCAATCAGTCCTTGTTTTAGAAAGGATGACGCAAGATTAGCTCCGCCCACTTCGATCAGGCCTCCCGGCTGTTCTTTTAGCTTTTTAATCTCCTCAGGATTAATTTCTCGTACAAGTTTTGAACTCCATTCAGCTTCTTTCAACGTTTTTGAATAGACGATTTTAGGGGGCTGTTTCCAGGCGCGAGCAAACTCTTTTTCAACTTCCGGTACGTTGGATTCATCCGTTATTGAAGGCCAATAACCGGCCATGATTTCATAGAGCCGTCGGCCATACAGGGAGGTGTCAATTTCACCTGTAAGGTAGAGATCGTTGAAATGTTTGTGCAGTTCCTTACTGGGTTCCGACCACGACAATTTGCCATCGGACCCTTCAATATACCCGTCAAGCGAAACCATTAGTGCATAGATGATTTTTCGCATTCTTATTTGTCTCCATAATTAATCATCCACTGAACCATGAACTTGTCTGCAAACATGGCAAACTTTTCGGCCCAGTCGGTTTCATTGAGGGGCATGAATACTTTGCCGCCTTCAGATAGCTTTTTATAAATTTCTTCCGCTTCTTCGGCACTTTCCGGTTCGAGCGATAAATAGTAGTTGCCGTTTTTTTGAATGTTTGCTTCATGTCCCGTTCCCGCATCCGAAGCCATGAGAACCTGGCTGTTACTGGTTATGGCCAGCGCCACATGTGCGAGTTTATTCTGGTCTTCATCCGGCATCTCTGCGGTGCCAGGCATATCGTTGAACCGAATTTTTAAAACTTCTCCGCCAAATACGGATTGATAAAAATCGAATGCCTCTTCGGCGTTTCCATTGAATATGAGATAAGGGTTGATTGATTTCATAGGTTTGGTGTCTTCGTTATGGTTGATTTTAAGGAGCTGCCAGATTGTTATTTGTCATCTATTTACCACTCTTCATTCGTCATCATTTTTCGCCGTGCAAGTTCCTTATCGCTGGGATCAGCACTGGAAAAGGAGCCGGGCTGTATATCACCGTCCGGCACATAGGTGCTCATCACAACGCCGGTGGGTGATACTTTAGAATGCATGAGCTTTAGTGCAGATGGTTTTGACAAATCACTGAAAAGCCGCTTGCCCTTTCCAAGCACCACCGGAAAGGTCCATACGTGGAATTCATCAATCAGTGAGGCAGTCTGGAGCGTTTGAATCAGATTGCTGCTGCCAATGATCTGCAGGTCCGGGCCCGGACTGGACTTGAGCACTTGGATCTCCTTTACCACATCACCCCGAATCAGGGTTGAGTTATTCCAGTGGAGCTTTATGCGGGTGCGTGAAGCAACATATTTTTTTGCTGCATTGAGTGTTTTTGCAACCGGGTGATCATCCGGCTGATAGGGCCAGTATGCTTCAAAAATCTCGTAGGTTCTGCGTCCGAGTACCAGCTCGCGATCTTTTCCATCGAAGCCGGCTTCGGAGAGATCCATGCTGTCGTCCGCGTAATTGAACATCCAGCCGCCATCTGCAAAGCCGCCGGTGGGATCTTCTTCCGGCCCGCCCGGTGCCTGCATTATTCCGTCGAGTGATATAAATGCTGATGCGATTAGTTTTCTCATAAGATTATTTCCCGTTATAAAACACGTTCCATTTGTGGCCGTCGGGGTCAGTGAACCCGCACCCATACCAGTTATTTTGCATTTCCGCAGGTTCAGAAAACAGAGAACCGCCTGCTTCAACCACCTGCTCAGCCCAGGTTTCCACTTCTTCCTGGCTGTTTGCTCCGATTGTGTACATGATTTCGCTGCCTTTGCTTAGATCGGTAGCACTTCCAGCCGAAGCATCTTCAAACATATCTTTCCTGAAAAAGTGCATGATTAAGTCATCCCTGCCAGCGAAAAAGCTGACTAAATGATCGTTCTTATGGGCTCCATTTAGTTTGAAGCCCAGGCTTTCATAAAATTTTCGTGTGCGTTCTACATCAGCAACAGGCAGGTTTGCCCATACCTGGCGATTGCGAATAAATGGTTCAGTTTTATTCATCATTGAAATGTTTAAATATTTATCAATTATATATTTAGATCGAAGTTATGACAAGTTTCGAAAACCTGTCAGAGTTGTGAGCCACAGGCAAAGTCTCTGCTAAACAGTTGCCGTGATCACCATACTCTATTGGGACTATCGCACTTTTTCAGGTTCTGTGTTTCAAACCGAACTCTGCCAGGATCTCCGTTACGCTCCGAACTCTGGCAGGTTCTATTATCATTTGTTTCGGAAATAATCTTTCTGCTTCTTATCCAGCTTTTCCATCATGATAGTTAATGTAGTTGGCTGAATCTTTGCTGCATGCTTTTCAAGAAAATCCAGCAGGCGGCCTTCATCTGTTTTGCCAGCATGTCGAACCCAGGTGCCCACCGCTTTCTGTACATATTCATGCTCATCATTCAGCAGTAGTTCGGTGATGTTATAGGTATCTTCCAACTCTCCTTTTTTTATAAACCATGCCGTGCTGACGATAGCAGTACGCCGTTCCCATGGATTATCTGAGCCTGCATGATCATATAATATATCCCTTGGCAATTTATAATCGTACAGATAGCTGCCAATGACCCGCGGTGCTGCCCGGTCTACAAAATCCCAATTGTTGATGCGATCGTGACGATTCAGGTAGAGATCATACCGTGCTCTGCGGAATTCTTCGGATGCGCTTTTAGGCCGAACCTGGAAATCCATCACACTCACTGCTCCCATCCGTACTTCGTAATACGGACTGTCCAGCAGTTTTTTAATCTCGTGAAGCGGCATGTCGTTGCTGAACTTCTTAGCCAGGCCGAATGTATGTTTCATTCTCACGCCGATTACCTTGTTTTCGTCATCATCTGCTTTGAAGTACCTGCTGATCTTTTCTCTTTCTTTTTCGGATTGAAGGCTTATTAGCTCTTCAATAAATTTGACTGCGGTGTGCTTTGCCATGATCTGTTATTTTGCTTGTTCATCCACCTGGAAAAGGCCGAAAGTATTTCTTTCAGTATCAATGAAATATCCCTGCCAGCACACTCTGGGTATAGCAAACTTCGGCATGGTTACTTTGCCGCCATTTTTTAAAATTTTTCCGGAGGTTTGGTCAAAATCATCCACTTCCACAGAACATACAAACGCATTTGTGCCGCATTCGGGCGGTGGAGTATCTGCAGGACGTTTTAACATTCCTCCTGCAGTACCGCCGGTTTCAATCCGAAGGTATTCAACCGGGATTTCACTTTGCGATTCATGTTCATGAAATTTCCATCCGAAAACTTCGCGGTAAAACCCGGAAGCGCGTTTTAAATCATCAGCCTGTATTTCAAAATAGATATGTCCACTCATAAGCCATTTTCATTTTTATATTTGATAATCCTCATTGAAGGATGTATAATTAGCTAATTCAATGGTTTTAAGTAAGTTAACCTAATAAAAGAAAATTGAAAGGGGAGTTTACGACAACCTTTCGGGTTGATTGCGTCATCCTAAAAACACTGAAATTATGAAACATGTCTCCATTCTTATACCCAAAGGCCACACAAGTCTGGTTAATATTGCCGGAACTCATCAGATCCTGAACCAGGTGAACGGATTTGTTAACGGGTCGGGCGGCAAACCTGTTTTCGATGTCGAACTTGTGGGGCTTGAACATGAAACCAAACAGGACACCGGGCTATTTACGGTAAATCCCGGCCGGCTTATTAACGAAGTTTCCGAAACCGGAATGATTATTATCCCGGCCATTCATGGCGATCAGCAAAAAGCCATTAAGAGAAATAAGGAGTTCATTCCCTGGATCATTCAGCAGTATGAAAACGGAGCGGAGCTGGTCAGTTTTTGTATCGGGGCTTATCTGCTGGCGGCAACTGGCCTGCTGAAAGGAAAAAAGTGCGCCACACACTGGGCTCATGCCGCTAACTTCAGAACGATGTTTCCCGATGTGGATCTGGTGGACGACCGGATTATGACGGCTGAAGACGGCATTTATACAAGCGGTGGCGCCTACTCATACCTGAACCTGATTTTATACCTGATTGAAAAGTATGCAGGGAGGCAGGCGGCCATCACAGCCTCAAAAACTTTTATGATTGATATTGACCGTGACAGCCAGTCGCCGTTCATCATTTTTGAAGGGCAGAAAGATCACGGCGATGAACTAATTTCCGAAGCCCAGCAGATTATCGAAGATAATTACCGGGAAAAGATTGAGATCAATGAACTTGCATCGAAGCTTGCCCTGAGCAGGAGAACGTTTGAGAGGCGGTTCAAAAAATCGACCGCCAACACGGTGTATGAGTACATTCAGAGAGTGAAAGTGGAGGCTGCTAAAAAAATGCTGGAGAATAACAGGACAAACGTATCGCAAGTGATGTATGAAGTGGGCTATTCCGACACCAAAGCGTTCCGTGAAGTATTCAAAAAAATAACCGGGATTACACCGGTGGAATATCGGAAAAAGTTTTCTGTTTCCGTGCCGGTTTAGTTGTGGGGCAGTCATCAATGGCACAAACGGATATGTTCAACTTCGTTCATTACAGGCTTTTTTCGCCAGGATGAGTATAAACGGTACGTTTGCGCTATTCTGAGCAAGGATTAGAATGTGGCACAAACGGGACGTTTGCGCCATTTCGACATTTGAGATTCTATATATCACAAAGCTACATCCAAAATATTTCCGCTGCGCCAAAGCTGTATCTGCTGATATTGATAGGTATGATAGTTCTGATGGCGTTGCAGCATATAATTATCGAATGGAAAGTAATCACTGCGAATTCTGCTTCGCTGAAATGCAAAGTTATAGCGCGAATCTCTTGATTCGTATGAACCGAGCCACTGCTGACCATTCAGCCATTTTTCAATCCGGGCTGGAGGGCCGAATAAAATATACACCATCCCACGATCTGTTTTCCAACCCTCTTTAAAACTGGTGAACTGCCGGTTCGCCTCTTCCACACGTTCATAATACCAGGCAATTACACGCTGTGCCCTGTTCACGCTGCCGATATTTTCAAGCCAGAAACGGTCAACAGCTTCTTTCAGTTTATCGGGGTCTTCGATCGACATCATCTCTTCATACTCACTATCATTCATCAGATACACAAGAGGCTCTGCCAGTTCCCTGGGATTTTCGATCCGTGGGAAGTTTTCTCCTTTCACGCTAAAATCTCGTGCCCTGGATATCTCTACTTCATCTTCATCATCCACACCATCTGTGGTCACCTCAAAGCGGTAATTTCCCCGTTCGGGCCTTTCAAGATTATACTCAATCATTACAATTCCGGGCTGGTCGAGTATTCGCTGGGTTTGATCCAGTTCTTCTTCATTTCTGTAGTCGATGCCCCGGTATGGTAAACTCGACACCGAATAGTTGGAATGGCTGGCTGATCTGGCAACACTCGTATCAGCATCAAATCGAACAAGGCGTGAACGCACAACAAGCGGTTTATCCGTATTATTATTCGTTACCTGAACTACAAAACGGAGACTGTCTTTTTTTGTCGAGACATTATAAGTTGTAACCGGTTCAAAACCTTTACCGGGTTCATTGGCTGAATTTCCATAAAGCTGTACAGAGGTGAGGTCCACAGTCTCTTCACCAGGGTCGGGAATGGTGGCATAAACCTCGCGAATGGTTTCACTGTCGGAGGCTTTATCTTTTACAGCAAAAAATATTGCGTACGACCCGGGAGGCGCCTTCAATTCTTTTTCAAAACGAGTAACATTTGAATCAATAATGTGCCCATATGTCTCATTTTCAATGGTCTTCGAGGTGCTGTAGGAATCCAGGTATCGCATTCCATCCCTGCCAACCACTGTAATAACAATTTCTACATCGGCTGATGTTTTCCCCTCAATATGCCTGAATATCAGGCTTCTGTTTTCAATATCACCGGTTACATTAATGACTCCTTCATCCTCTTCATTCAGAAATGCAGATGCCGTCAAACGTACTTCGGGATTCCCATCTTCGGCCCTGTGTTGTGTGTAATTGTACTCCGAACCTCTCTCTATATTCGCATGCTGAGTGCCTGAACAGGAAACTGCAACAGTTGCTGCCAGGGCAACACATAAGATTTTGTAAGGATGAAAAGAATCAGAACTCATGTTTGTTCTACTTAATTCGGCAGCTAAAAATTTTTGAATTAGCCACAAAAATCAATCGGTTAACCAAAATTGCAAGCTAATCGTTTTAAGAGAACGATAAGAATGTGTAATTCTTTCTTTCGAATTATTTCATCTATACTTTCTTCAGGTTTACAAACTCTCTGATACCCTGTACTGAAAGTTCCCTTCCGTAGCCACTCATCTTGATTCCTCCAAATATCAGGCGGGGGTCTGACCGCACAAATTCATTCACAAAACAGCAGCCTGCTTCCAGTTTTTCGGCAGCAATCAGACGGCCTTTTGCAACATCGCCGGTAATGATGGCAGCACCCAGCCCGTATTTTGAATCGTTGGCCAGTTCAATAGCGTGCTCTTCATTTTCTGCCTCAATGATTGCAGCAACGGGGCCAAAAATTTCTTCATCAAAAGCCGGCATTCCTTTTTTTACACCGACCAGTACAGTAGCCGGATACCATGCTCCCGGTTTTTCAGGAACCTCCCCGCCCAGCAGACACTCAGCACCGGCAGCAACGCATTTCTGCACCTGTTTGTGCACCTCATCGCGCAGGTCCTGCCGCGCCATCGGGCCAAGATTGGTTTCGGATTTGGCCGGGTCTCCCATTTGATAGGTTTTCATATGTTCCAAAAAAAGCCGGGTAAACTCATCCAGAATGCTCTTTTCAACAATAAATCGTTTTGCAGCAATACAGCTCTGCCCGGCGTTGATCATTCGGCTGGTAGCGCATATTCCGGAAGCCTGCTTCAGGACAGCATCAGCCAGCACGATATAGGGGTCGCTGCCTCCCAACTCGAGTACGGTTTTCTTCAGCATTTCTCCAGCTTTTTTTGCGACGGCATATTCACTGCCTGTGAGGGTGGCCGCTTTCACCGCCGGATGTTCAAGCAGTGATGCCACCTGCTTGCTGCCTATCAGCAGGGTTTGAAACACACCTTCAGGATACCCGGCATCCAGAAAAATTTTCTCAATGGCCAATGCACACTGCGGTACGTTGGATGCATGTTTGAGCAGGCCGGTATTTCCTGCCATGGTTGCAGGAGCGGCGAAACGGAATACCTGCCAGAATGGAAAATTCCAGTGCATCACTGCAAGGACGACGCCGAGGGGGTTATATGCAATAAAGCTTTCTGAGGCATCCGAATCTACAGGCTCTTCCGACAGAAACGATTCGGCATGTTAAGCGTAATAGTCACAAACCCAGGCGCACTTTTCTGCTTCTGCCACGCCATCTTTAAACGGTTTCCCCATTTCGAGGGTCATCATCCGGGCAAGTTCCTCTTTGCGTTCACGAAGAATTTCTCCGGCTTTTTTTAACCGTTTGGAGCGATTAGCAAAGGTTGTCTGCCTCCATTCTCTGAAAGCAGAGTCAGCTTTCTCAATCGCTTTCTCCATATCGGTATCACTGAGTGAATCAAAGGTTTTTATCTTTTCACCGGTTGCGGGATTGATCGTTTCGTAAGCCATTAGCGGTTGCTCCAAAAGGTTTTAAGTTTTTCGGTTAATTCGTTGTTAACACGTGTTGAGATGGGAATTTCAATCAGGCACAGCTCTTTCTGATCAAGCGCATGTTTTAATGTTGAGCGCAGCCCGGCCAGATTGTCCGGCCGGGCCCAGTGTTGCAAGGCATACACCGGCTTCACCGGTCAACCGTCCCCACACATTGGTGATAAACGCTGCACCCTGTTCATGGCGGCACGGTACAAATTCGATGGATGAGTTATCAAGAGCAAAGAGAAAGGCTTCGTTTTCTTCTCCGGGCACGCCAAAAATGTGCGATACACCTTCGGCTTCAAGACATTCTACAAGCAGTTCAGCTACATTCATAAATTGAATTTTTTTGTAAACAATTAAATGTCACGACACCTCATGGATTTAGTGATCAAACTACTATTGTGTCAATCATAAAGTGACGTTTAAAATCCGCGCCAAAGGGGCAATGTTTTTTCAATTAAACACAAATTTTTCATACATGCGGCCAATAATGATGAGGAAATATTGCGGGTTTCTCCGACATTCAATTATTGACACGACACTACATTAGAAGATTTCAGCAGAATCATAAATCCATAATAAGTAAATACTGGATTTAAAATGATGGCCATACAGGCATGCAAAAAGCTGTGAGTAAAAATAAGAAAGTTGAGTGCAAAGCCTGATTTCAATATTCTGGTCACTTAATAATCTCCTCATATTCAGCCTCTAACCGGGTATGAACAACCCAAAACCCCTCCGTATCATTTCCTTCCAGCCGGTCAATTAAAATGCCGAGGTGTGCATGCCATCCGGCGCCTACACTCACCAGCACATCCGGGTCGTCACCTAAGTGAACATGGGTTAAGATCAACAACACTTTGTTATTCTTTTTCGGGATGAGTTCGAATGTGACTTCTGATGTTTCCCCGGTTTCTTCACCCCATGTATAACTGAGAAGCCTTGGCGGTTCCCATGCGGTTACACGCCCTTCGAAGTATGTGCCGTCCTGCATGTGTTTATATTTCTCCGGTATCGGGTCATCGGCTTCAGAGAGGCCGCTGTGTTTGAATTTAAATTCCACTTTTCCACCCACACGCGGTTCCACATCTCCGGCAGAGAGCCATTTGGCTTTCAATTCCGATTTGGTGAGATAATCCCAGATGCGTTCGGCCGGGCCTGGAAGCAGGCGTTCAAAGCGAACAGTTCCGGGTTCTGGAAAGATGCCGTGTTTTTGGTTCATGGTTATTTACATTTTTTTTAAAAGAACTGAAGCTGTCCAAAAAGTTCGAATAACAAAATTTTCCATCAATCAGTACCGTCATGCCGGACTCCGATCCGGCATCTCTTGTTTATATCAAAGAAGATTCCACATCGAGTGCGGGATGACATCCTAATTGGACAAGTCATAAGTCTCGAATGTTCATTCAAAATTTAACTCACCATAATTCAACTGCCAGGAAACCCCGAAGCGGTCTTGCACCCATGCGAATTTTGTTGAGAATCCGTAATCACCAATCGGCATTGCCGCTGTTCCGTCTTCCAT
>SLPZ01000237.1 GCA_007131725.1 Balneolaceae bacterium | reverse complement strand
TGTATTTTATCCCTTCATCTGCAACCTTCACAACCTCAAGATAATCATTTTCATATTCGGCTGTTTTGTCAAGGGTAAAGTCCTGCGTTGATATCAGTGACGGATCAACAAGCGGTTTGAGTTCTTTCTCTATTGTTTTTGGAGTTATTCCGTGTTTGGAATTGTACTCTTGCTGTAATTTACGACGCCGGTTGGTTTCATCAATAACCTTTTTCATACTTTTTGTAATTTTATCAGCGTAAAGGATCGCCTTCCCCTCCACGTTCCGTGCGGCACGTCCTACAATCTGAAACAGCGAGGTTTCCGAACGCAGAAACCCCTCTTTATCTGCATCCATGATGGCTACAAGGCTTAGCTCCGGAATGTCGATTCCCTCGCGAAGCAAATTGATTCCCACCAGTACGTTAAAATCACCCCGCCTGAATTTGTAGAGAACCTCCACGCGCTGCATGGCATCCAGTTCGCTGTGCATGTATGCCGCGCTGATTCCCAGGTTTTTGAGGTATTCGCTGAGTTCTTCGCTGAGCCGTTTGGTGAGCGTAATGCATAACACCCGTTCATTTTTTTCTGCTCGGATCCGGATTTCCTCGATTAAATCGTCAACCTGATTGTCAAGCGGCCTTACCTCAATTTCAGGCTCCATCAAACCGGTCGGGCGGATGATCTGCTCTACATAAACTCCACCGGATTTTTCCAGTTCATAATCGGCCGGAGTCGCACTCACAAATATGGCCTGGTTGATCATATTTTCCCACTCATCAAAAGTCAGCGGCCGGTTGTCAAGGGCTGACGGGAGGCGGAATCCATGCTCGACCAGTTCCAGTTTTCGGGATCGGTCACCGCCATACATTGCCCCGATTTGCGGTATGGATTGATGGCTTTCATCAACTACCAAAAGAAAATCATCAGGAAAATAGTCCAGCAGACAGTAGGGGCGCTCACCCGGTTTTCGGGCACTCAGGTAGCGCGAATAATTTTCAATGCCTGAGCAGTACCCGATTTCCTGCATCATCTCAATATCAAACAGGGTGCGCTGTTCGAGGCGCTTGGCTTCAAGAAATTTCTCTTCACTTTTCATCACTTCCACCCGCCAGTAGAGTTCATCTCGAATCTGTTCGATGGCATCATCCAGCCGGCCTTTGGAAGTTACATAGTGCGATGCGGGATAGATCCGAAACTCATCAATCTGGTCGATGATGTTACCGGTGTCCACATCAAAAACTTCGAGGTTTTCGATCTCATCACCCCAAAATGTAATTCTCAAACCTTCCTCTGAATAGGCGGGATAGAGATCCACCACATCACCCCGAACACGAAACGTTCCGCGCGAGAAGTCGATGTCGTTTCGTGTGTAGTGAAGGTCCACCAGGTCGTACAAAAGGGTGTTTCTCGGAATTTCCATGCCGGTTTTGAGGTGGATGATAAGTTTCTCGTACTCTGATGGTGATCCGATTCCGTAAATACAGCTTATGGACGAAATGATAATCACATCCCGCCGGCCGGACAGAAGAGAACTTGTGGCACGAAGCCGCAGGCGCTGGATTTCATCGTTGATGGAAAGATCTTTTTCGATGTATTTATCCTGTGCGGAAATGTAGGCTTCCGGCTGATAGTAATCGTAGTAAGAGATGAAAAACTCAACCCGGTTTTCGGGAAAAAAATCACTCAGCTCACGATAAAGCTGGGCGGCCAGGGTTTTGTTGTGGCTCATCACCAGCGTTGGTTTCTGCACATTTTCAATCACCCCGGCAATTGTGCGGGTTTTCCCCGAACCGGTAATTCCGAGCAGTGTCTGAAATTTGTCGTTGTGGTGTATTCCCTCGGTTAATTCCTTGATGGCTTTGGGCTGATCGCCGGCAGGCTCCCACGGGGAATGGAGTTTAAATTGTGACATGTGCTGAGCAAAAACCTCTCATTAAAACATAACATCACAATATAAAACAATCGCAGGTGGGAATCATTTTTTGAATTGCCTGAATAATTCAGATTCCGGAAAGAAAAAAAGCAGAAACTGGTGCAAGCGTCCGCTTTAATTAATTTAAGGGCATTATTTTTCCTTCACATAAAACGAGTTGGAATTTCTCATTTCATCCGGCAGAAGCTGCTCATTCCACTTCTCAGAATCTTTAAATGTATCAGGATTTGAATAAATTTTTTTCTTAAGCCGGTATTCACCTTCAATACCTGTTTGAAATTTCGGATATGCATTCTGGCCGGGAAAAACCCCGTAAACCCGCAAAGTATCCTGCCACTGCCCGCCTGCCTTAACAATAAATGGCGGGTTCAGGCAAAGCTGTTCTATAGAGCTGTAAGCCAAAACCCATTCTCCATTAACTCTTTTCTGAAGTGCCGGCGCCATGGGCCGTTTGCACCCGATCATGTACACAGCTTCATCTGTTGTGTTGGTGATGGTGTATGGAATATTAAAAGTTACTCCATGCCAGGGGTTTTGAAAAACTTTGGCTTGATATACTTCGGAATCGGTTTGCAGCATTCCGCCTTCTTTCATCG
>SLPZ01000236.1 GCA_007131725.1 Balneolaceae bacterium | reverse complement strand
TGAACCGCCGTTAATATGAAACGTAGAGCCGGTAGCATGTTTTGCCTTGCCGGAAGCCAAAAATGAAACCAAATTGGCAACTTCACCGGGCTTAGTGATTTCTCCAAAGGCAGAATCTTTTAATAAATACTCCTCGCCATAAACATCAACCGATTCTCTGGCCATATCTGTATCAATGAAACCCGGTGCAATGGAATAAGCCACGATTCCATTTTTGCCAAAATCCCTGGCAATGCTTTTTGTGAACGCCACCATGCCTCCCTTCGATGCCGCATAGGCCGCATATTGCTGCGTATCCCCTCTGTACGCCGCTCTCGACGCAATATTGATGATGACCCCCTCACTTCCATTTTCCAGGTGTGAGTTGATAAACCATTTGCACAATAGTGCCGAAGCACGAAGATTTACCCGCATTGTGGATTCCCACACATTAAGCCAGTTTTCATCGGAAACTGTGAAATCCGCAGGAAGAGAAATGCCGGCGTTATTGATCAGTACATCGGGGCATTCAGATTGAACAACCGGTTTCAAAATCTCTTTCAGTTTTTGATGGTCAGATAAATCTGCGTGTATACCTGTAAAGTTTTCACCCTCCGTCCATTGATCAGAAAAGTCCGAGGAATAAGCCGTTCCAATTACCTTAAAACCATCCTCAAAAAGTTTTTCTGTGATTGCAAATCCAATACCCCGAGAAGCTCCTGTAACAAGTGCAGTGGCCATAATCTTATAGTTCTTTTAGAAATTTCATATTTCATTCAAATAGAAACTACAAAAGAAGAGAGATTTCTCCGACCCTATTTCTTTCTATAGATGGGCACATTAGAACAGGCTTCACCGTACATCAACTTTTTTACACAGGGAAGCAATTTTTTTGTTGCATACATATACACATCCGGCGGCACGTCCAGTTTACTGCAGCCTTTCAGCAGAATGAATGAATCCCGGTACTGTTCCCAGTTGTGATTGTCCAGTTTCTGTCGAAATACCTGGCTCAGCGCTTCCTGCTTTTTCCCAAATAAAACATCTAAAGCATAATCATAGGCATGCTGCATCACCAGCATATAGGCCCACTTTGGAATGATGGCATCCGTTGAACAGTAAACCGTTAAATACGCGTTCTGATATTGCGTCCAGTCGTGAGCTTCCATTTTTTCACGGAACTCTCCCTCTTTCAAAATCAGTCCCTGAAAGAGAAAATCTTTCAGATCAAGTTCTTTTATAACTATCCCGTCGGCAAATTTTTCAAGATCTACCGTTTTAAGTTTCGACTGTTTTATTTTGTTTATGATTTCTGACATAAGAGTTTGTTAGAGTAGAGAGTATCAAGTGTTGAGTAGTGAGTATCGAGATGTTGATGATTAAATATGGTTAATGTCTTGATTTTAAACCGTCTCAATACTCACTACTTGATACTCGATACTCAAAAAAACTAAAGTGAAAAAGACTCTCCGCAGGTGCAGCTCCGGGATGCATTTGGATTCTGAAAATGGAAGCCCTGTCCGGTTAATCCATCGGTATAATCCAACCGTGTTCCGGCCAGGTAGAGAAAACTTCTCATGTCTACCACAACTTTGATTCCATGGTCTTCAAATGCCTTATCTTCCTCTTTGATTTCCTCTTTCGGATCAAACTCAAGATTATAAGTAAGGCCTGAACAGCCCCCGCTAACAACGGCTACACGAAGTGGTGTTTCGTCTGAAACATTCTGTTCACGGCGAATTTCATGTATCCGGTTTGCAGCTCGTTCGCTAATTGAAATGGACATAAAATTACTCGCGTAAATTAATTCTGCTTATTTAAACCGAGATAACCTGAATTTCAGGATCAATTCGTTTAACCATGCTTTCAATGGCATAGAGTGTGCCCGTTGATGCCGTTGGACAGGTTCCGCAGGCACCCTGGTAGTGCACCTTCAGGCGATTACCGTCCAGGCCAATCACTTTCAGTCCGCCGCCGTCTGCCAGCAGATATGGCCGAACCTGCTCATCAAGCATTTGATTAATCTGCTGAAGCCTCGGGTCATCGGTTTCCATCGCCTCTTTTGTGGCATGTACTTCTTCGTCTTCCTCGATATCGAGCTGCGGTGTTGCCTGGCGGATCGGCGGAGCGAGTTTACGAAGCAGTTCAGACCAAACTGCATTGCCATCCTGTGTAATCGTAATGTAACGATCCACATAGTACACATTAATTACATGGTCTATGCTGAACAGCGCTTTTGCCAGTTCATCGTGCTCTGCCTCTCCGCTGTTTTCAAACGAACGGGTAACGCCGTTTGTGAGCGGTTCTGCCAGCACAAAACGCATGGCATCAGGATTCGGAGTTCGTTCTATTTCTTTGATTTTTGGCATAATGATTTCTCTTTTTTATTCAAAAAATGATTTTACATAATTAATTCCTTCAACCAGTCGATCAATATCTTCTTTGCTGTTGTAAAACGATAGCGATGCCCTTGATGTTGCCGGTACATTAAAGCGCCGCAAAATAGGCTGAGCACAATGGTGTCCCGTCCGGATTGCAATTCCCTGCTTATCGAGCAAAGTGCCCACATCAGATGCATGGATATGATCGAATACGAATGATGCAAGACATGCCCTGTTTTCAGACTCACCAACAAACTTCAACCCGTTAATACCGGACAGTTGTTCAACAAGATAGTTCACCAGCTCATATTCCCGCTCTTCAATCGCTTTCATTCCGATTTTTTCCAGATAATCAATCGCTGCACTAAAACCGATTGAAGCGGAAATCGGAGGTGTGCCTGCTTCAAACTTGAATGGAGTAACGTTGTAGGTGGTTTTTTCAAATGTCACCTTGTCAATCATATCCCCGCCGCCGCGGTAGGGTGGCATTTCATCAAGCAGATGCTTCTTACCGTATAATATTCCAAAACCGGTGGGACCACACATTTTGTGTGCCGAAAATACATAAAAATCGGCCCCGATCTCCTGCACATCCACTTTTTGATGTGGCACGGCCTGCGCTCCGTCAATCAAAACAACAGATCCGTTTTCGTGGGCAAGGTCGGATATTTCTTTCACGGGGTTTATCGTCCCAAGTGCATTGGATACATGAATTACCGCCACCATTTTTGTTTTCGGCCCAAGAAGCCGTTTATAAGCTTCCATATCCAAATCACCCGAATCGGTAACCGGAATCACTTTAATAACAGCACCGGTTTTTTCAGCAACCATCTGCCACGGCACGATATTGGCGTGATGTTCCATCTCAGAGAGGATGACCTCATCTCCTTCCGAGAAGTGTGTCAGCCCATAGGAATTGGCAACCAGGTTGATGGAATCTGTAGTGCCCGTGGTGTAAATTATTTCATCTTCGCTTGCAGCATTGATGAAAGAATGAACTTTTTTACGGGCTTCTTCATACGCATCGGTTGCTTTCTGGCTGAGTGTGTGAATGCCCCTGTGTACATTCGAATGCTCGAAGCGGTTGTAACGATCCAGGCGATCAGCAACTTGCCGGGGCATTTGGCTCGATGCAGCATTATCGAGATAAACCAACGGATGCCCATTCAATTCACTGCTCAGAATGGGAAAATCTTTTCTGATCTTCTCAAAATCAACTGCTATGTCTGATACTGCCTGTTTCATCTGTTGAATATGATTGCCTGAAACCAACCACCCCTCAAGTCAAAAACTGAGTGGAATTGCTGGTAAAGATTATGCCGTAACTTTGGGATTACTGTTTGCCTTGGTATATCGGTACACTTCGTCAATCAGCAGTTTATGAACCGAATCCACTTTTACATTCTCGATTGTTTCGAGTGCAAATGCGTAGGTTAATACTTCTTTAGCTTTTTCTTCGGTCATACCCCGGCTTTGCAGATAAAAAACTTCTTCGGGATCGAGCTGGCCCACAGTTGCTCCGTGTGAACAGAGCACATCGTCAGCAAAAATTTCGAGTTGCGGTTTGGCATTCACCAATCCGTCGTAAGAAAGAAGCAGATTTCTGTTTTCCTGGAACGAGTCGATTTTCTGTGCATCCCGCCGCACAAATATTTTTCCGTTAAAAATACTGTGCGCTTTGCCATTCACTACTACTTTGTGAAGCTGATGGCTGTTGGCATGCGAAAACCGATGATCCATAACCGAGTGTGTATCGGCAACCTGCTCACCGTCAATCAGCACCAGTCCATCGAGCGTAAAGTCTACTTCCTCGTCTTCCTGCACAACTCTTGGTTCATTTCTGGTCAGTTTTGCACCAAGTGTGATGGTGTAGGAGTGGTACTCTGAATTTTTCTCTACGTAAGCAATCGGACGGGAAATATGGAATGCATTTTCATTGTCGCGCTGAATTCGGACGTGATGAATGTGAGCTCTTTGCTTCACTTTCACTTCGCTTACCGGAATTGTCATGTAAGAATTTTCTTCCAGACCGATGTGATCTTCAATAATTGTCACGTCTGAATCTTCTTCGGCTACTACAAGCATCCGTGGGTTTGCGATAAACGGTTTTTCTGATCCTGTGTAGAGATTCAGTACCTGAATGGGAGCCTCAGCCTTCGCTCCTTCTTTAAGATGGATATAAGCGCCATCTTCGAACATCAATCCGTTAAAAAGAGTGAAAACATCATCATAGTTAACAAGATTATTCAGGTATTCCAGAACATTCTCATCATCAGGGAATCTGGAAAGATTACCCACGGTTACGCCTTTTCCAAGCCCACCGATAGATGAATATGTTTCATTGTAACGCCCGTTTATAAATACCAGCCTGCTACGGTCAGATTCGGGGATAAAATATTTTTCAATGTCTGATGCTTTATATGTACCCGCATCGTTGATATGTGTAAACTCGGTACGGCTGATCGGACGCAGATCCGTAAATCTCCACTCCTCAATTTTTTTATGGGGAAACTGAGTGGAATTTAACTGCTGCATACTTTTCTGCCGCACATTTGTCCACCTGGCACTTCCGTTTTCGGGAAGATGCTTTGCCAGTTTATGCAATATAGATGGTTCTATCCTTGTTGGATGTGCCATTATTTTGCCTCTCCGTTTACGGTTGCGAGTGATTCGAGCCAGTCATAACCTTTTTCTTCAAGCTCCAGAGCCAGCTCTTTTCCTCCGGATTTCACAACTTTTCCGCCAATCATCACATGTACATGATCTGGAATTATGTAATTCAACAGCCGCTGATAGTGTGTTATTAAAACAACAGAGTTTTCTTCATGATGAAGCTTATTGATTCCATCAGCCACAATTCTCAAGGCATCGATATCAAGGCCCGAGTCGGTCTCATCGAGCAGAGCCAATGCCGGTTCAAGCACGGCCATCTGGAAAATTTCGTTGCGCTTTTTCTCTCCGCCTGAAAAGCCGGTATTTACGCTTCTTTCGAGAAAGTCCGCTTTCATATCTACCAGTTCCAGTTTCTCGCGGATGTAGTCATCAAACTCGAGTGGATCAAGTTCTTCACGGCCTCGTGATGCTGCAATCGTGTTATAGGATTCGCGCAGCAGTGTGTTGTTGGTAACACCCGGCACTTCCACAGGATATTGAAACGCGAGAAACAGCCCTGCATGAGATCGTTCATCAGGATCCAATTCAAGAATACTCTCGCCATTGTAAATGATGTCACCTTTTGTAACCTCATATTCGGGATGGCCGGCCACAATTTTGGCAAGCGTACTTTTTCCGCTCCCGTTGGGTCCCATTATTGCGTGGATTTCTCCTTTGTTTATGGTAAGGTTTACCCCTTTCAGGATTTCAGTTCCCTCACCCTCTACTTCAACATGTAAGTTTTTGATTTCTAACACGGTTATTACGTTTGTTTGATTTTTTGTTTTTTAATTTTATTTCGGTTCAGAGACGCTTATCCAACACTTCCCTCAAGCTTGATTCCGAGGAGCTTGTTGGCCTCAACTGCAAATTCCATCGGCAGCTCTTTGAGCACCTCTTTGCAAAATCCGTTAACAATCAGCGAAATTGCATCATCTTCACTTAGGCCGCGCTGCTGCAGATAAAAAATCTGGTCCTCTCCCACTCTTGAGGTGGTAGCTTCGTGCTCCACTTTACCTGTAGGATTGGCTGATTCGATGTAGGGAAATGTATGAGCCCCACAAGTCTGGCCTATCAGCATCGAATCGCACTGAGAGTAATTCCGGGCATTGTCTGCCTTTTTGCTGATTTTCACTTCGCCGCGATAACTGTTGTCCGACTTCCCGGCTGAAATACCTTTTGAAATGATCGTACTCTTTGTGTTTTTTCCGAGATGGATCATTTTGGTGCCGGTATCTGCCTGCTGGCGCTTGTTGGTTACAGCAACGGAGTAGAACTCACCAACCGAATTATCGCCCTGCAGAATCACGCTCGGATATTTCAGCGTAACGGCTGAGCCTGTTTCGAGCTGTGTCCACGAAATTTTGGAGTTATCTCCCCGGCAGGCGCCACGCTTGGTAACAAAATTGAAGATTCCGCCTTTACCGTCTTCATTACCGGAATACCAGTTTTGGATTGTGGAATATTTAATTTCGGCATTGTCCATTGCAATTAATTCTACCACGGCAGCGTGGAGCTGATTTTCATCATACATAGGCGCCGTACAGCCTTCCAGGTAACTCACATGACTGTTTTCTTCAGCAATGATCAGTGTCCGCTCAAACTGGCCGGAGTTCATATTGTTAATTCGGAAATAGGTGGAAAGCTCCATCGGGCAGATGGTATCTTTGGGCACATAGCAAAAAGATCCGTCTGAAAAAACGGCTGAGTTGAGTGCCGCATAAAAATTATCACGTGCGGGCACCACGGAGCCCATATATTTTTTCACAAGCTCGGGATGATCCTGAATCGCTTCGGAAATTGAGCAGAAAATCACACCTGCTTCAGCAAGTTTTTCCTTGAAGGTTGTAAAAATTGATACACTGTCGAAAACCGCGTCAACTGCTACTCCAGCCAGCATTTTCTGCTCTTCGAGTGGAATACCCAGCTTCTCGTATGTTTCCCTGATTTTAGGATCAACCTCATCCAGGCTGTTTAATTTCGGCTTATTTTTAGGAGCTGAATAATACTGGAGTTTGTCGAATTTTGGTTTTTCATAAGTTGCATTAAACCAGGAGGGCTCTTCCATCTCAGTCCATGCACGGTATGCTTTTAGCCTGAACTCTGTCATCCATTCCGGTTCATTCTTTTTTTCGGAAATCAGGCGAACGATATCCTCATTAATTCCAGAAGGGAAATCTTCATATTCAACATCCGTGGTGAAGCCGTACTTGTACTCTTCACCAATCATCGATTCGAGAGCTTTTGTCTCACTCATAGGTATTCAGTATTTAATTTTGAAGCTTGTAATTTCACATTTGGAACATCCAAAACTGATTCACAGTTCACGAATTTGGAGCCTTTTTGCCTTTATTCTTATTTAGAATGAATAAATATAAGCAAATATACCCGGCTGCCAAAGCAAACTATTTTGTTAAATAAAGAAATGACTTTACCACTTGAAAAACCAATTGATTGATGTTATTGAAGTGATAGACAATCTATAATTCAAATGAGAGCAATTGGAGAAGTATCTTGACAATTTTGATCATTTGCAATAAATCCGACGCTTTTAAATTCTGATACGAAAATAGATTTTGCCCTAATTGAATATGCCCGCCGTCTGGTTACTATCTAAGTGTCCATCTATATTAAACGGACAAACTTGAATGGACAAATTATTTCAAATACATAAAACGAACCCTGTACTTTTTGAAATCTTATTAAAAAAATAACCACGTAAGATGGTTTCTATCATTAGAAATAAGTTTAAATAATTGAAAATAATATTGTTGTATTTAAATATTTTTCAATTGTAACCCGGTTTTCCTGATGCAAATATCTTGCGAATTAACAATTCAAATCTTAAGTTTTTATAAATAACGATATAATATTGTTAGCATAAGAATTTCTTTTGCTAACATCTTTTATAATAATCAAAAAATCATGTACAGGGGGTTTTTATGAGTGAAAAGAAATCAGGGATGGAATCATTAATGTCGGAATCACGTGTGTTTCCACCACCAGAAAATATTCGGAAAAATGCATGGATCAAAACTTTAGATGAATATGAGGAGATGTGGAAGCGCTCCCTAAACGACCCGGAGGGTTTCTGGCTGGATCACGCTAAACATCTCGACTGGTACAAGGCACCGACCAAAGCCCTTGAATATAACTGGAATACAAAGGAGCGAATTATTGAACACACCTGGTTCGCTGATGGTGAATTAAATGTTTCTTACAACTGCCTTGATCGCCATCTGGGAACTGAAAGAGAAAACAAAACTGCAATTATCTGGCAGGGTGAGGATGAGAATGCCGTAAAAAAATTAACCTTTAAAGAACTGCATACTGAGGTGTGTAAATTTGCCAATGTATTAAAGTCTAAAGGTATAGAAAAGGGCGACCGCGTGGCTATTTACATGCCTATGATTCCCGAACTTGCAATCGTTATGCTTGCCTGCACACGAATCGGAGCAATTCACTCCATTATATTTGGTGGTTTTAGTTCCGATGCAATTAAAGGGCGGGTTAATGACTCCGATTGCAAGATGCTTGTTACATCTAATGTTTCTCTTCGCGCTGGCAAGAGAATACCTCTCAAGGATATTTCAGATGAAGCTCTGGAAGATTGTCCCACTATAGAAAATGTTATCGTAGCCAAAGTAAATGATGATAAATGCGAGATGAAAGCCGGGCGTGATTTTTGGTATCACGAAGAAATGGAGAAAGTCGATGCTGAGTGCCCGGCAGAAAGAATGAACGCTGAAGATCCGCTGTTTATCCTTTATACTTCAGGTTCTACCGGAAAACCCAAGGGTGTGCTCCATACAACCGGCGGATATTTGCTGTACGTTGCAATGACCCATAAGCATGTCTTTAACATTCAGGAAGATGAAATCTACTGGTGTACTGCCGATATCGGCTG
This sequence comes from Balneolaceae bacterium, assembly GCA_007131725.1. GTDB lineage: Bacteria > Bacteroidota > Rhodothermia > Balneolales > Balneolaceae > Rhodohalobacter. The sequence goes on along the minus strand of SLPZ01000236.1, from coordinate 1,200 downwards.
GGTTACAGGTCACAGCTATATTGTCTACGGGCCGCTGGCAAACGGTACCACCACCTTGATGTTTGAAGGTGTACCAACTTATCCTGATGCCGGACGCTTTTGGCAAATCTGTGATAAATTTAAGGTAACCTCTTTTTACACAGCACCAACGGCCATTCGCGCAGTTAAGCGGGAAGGTGATGAGTATGTCATGAAATACAAGCTCGATTCACTTAGAATTCTGGGGTCGGTAGGCGAACCGATAAATCCCGAAGCATGGATGTGGTACTACGAAAAGGTTGGCCGCAACAGGTGCCCAATTGTGGACACATGGTGGCAAACCGAAACAGGCGGCTTTATGATCACCCCTCTGCCCGGAGCTATGACGCTAAAGCCCGGCAGTGCATCACGCCCGTATTTTGGTGTTGAGCCTGTGGTGTTACGTGATGATGGAACTGAGTGTGATCGTAATGAAGGCGGCAAGCTTTGCATCCGAAAACCCTGGCCGGGTATGATGCGGACAATGTGGGGAGACCACGATCGATTTATCGATACCTATTTCACCACATATGACGACATGTATTTTACCGGCGATGGTTGCAGGATTGACGAAGACGGTGATTACTGGCTGATGGGGCGAATTGACGATGTTGTTAATGTTTCAGGTCACCGAATCGGAACGGCCGAAGTGGAAAGTGCACTGGTAAGCCATTCCAAAGTAGCCGAGGCAGCAGTAACACCGGTTCCGCATGAGATTAAGGGTCAGGGGCTCTATGCCTATGTAACACTTAACGAGGGTATCTTTGGAAATGATGACCTTAAGAAAGAACTGATCAAACATGTCCGTAAGGAGATTGGCCCCATTGCAACTCCCGAAGCAATTCAGTTTGCTCCCGGACTTCCGAAAACCAGATCAGGAAAGATTATGCGGAGAATTCTGCGTAAAATCGCTGAAAAGGATACCGGAAATCTTGGTGATATCACAACTCTGGCCGATCCGGGTGTGGTTGAAAAACTAATTGAAGATAGAGGAGAATAATTAAGTATCAGACATAGATAAAAGTTATAATCTGATATTCATAAATTATTCGGGCGGATGCAGTTCTATTGATGCATCCGCCCTGCTTCAATTTTTTTGATCGCTATTACTACCCCATGTTGCATTACAATCGCTTATCTGAATAGAGTGATGTAACCGTAAACCAGAAGCATTAATGCGAC
>SLPZ01000311.1 GCA_007131725.1 Balneolaceae bacterium | reverse complement strand
TAAAGGAGAACTTCCTTTTGAGTAATACTATGGAGAAAATCCCGTTTACCGACCGCCTTTCATTCGGCAGAATTAAAAATGTAATTGACTACCCCGATTTTTTAGATATTCAGCTCGAGTCTTTTAATAAATTTGCTCAGCTCGATATCGCACCTTCCGACCGGAATAATCAGGGTCTACAGAGAATTTTTAATGAGAATTTCCCGATTCAGGATTCCAGGGAAACTCATATCCTTGAATTTATTTATTACTCGGTTGATACACCCAAATACAACATCAGAGAATGTCAGGAAAGGGGCTTAACCTATGCAATTCCCCTGAAGGCACGTATGAGGCTCTCTTCAGTGGACAGCTCAGATGAAGCATCTGAGACCATTGAGCAAGAGGTGTTTCTCGGCGACCTGCCCTGGATGACCGAACGCGGAACCTTCATCATAAACGGTGCCGAGAGGGTAATTGTAAGCCAGCTTCATCGCTCACCGGGTGTATTTTTCGGGCAATCCATCCATCCCAACGGAACACAGCTTTACTCTGCAAGAGTAATTCCGTTTAAAGGATCGTGGATTGAATTTACCAACGACATCCGTGATGTACTTTGGGCTTATATTGACAGAAAGAAAAAGATCCCTGCCACCACACTGCTTAGAGCTCTCGGATATTCTTCTGATCTTGAAATTTTATCACTATTTGACCTTTCGGAAGAGCTTCCGTTTGGAAGTAAAAAGGCTTATAACGACAAATTGGTAGGCAAGCGCCTGGCAACAGATATTACAGTAGAAGTTACCGAAGAAGTGGTTGATGATGAAACCGGTGAGGTAACTGAAGCTACGAATCGTAAAGTGCTTCTTGAAAGAGATCATGAATTGACTGAAGACGACTACGGAATTCTGAAAGAAGCAGACCTCAAAAAAGTACTGGTTCAAAAAATTGGTACGGAAGAGTCCGAGCGTTCTGTAATCATGAACACGCTCAGAAAAGATCCGTCACATGATGATGTTTCGGCGCTTTCTGAGGTGTACCAGCAAATCCGAACCGGTGAAATGCCCGATCCGGAAACAGCACGCCAGGTACTTGAGCGATTATTCTTCAGTGACAAAAAGTACGATCTTGGTGAAGTTGGAAGATACAGGCTCAACAAACGCCTGAAGCTGGAAATTGAACCTGACATCCAATATCTCACTCGGGAAGATGTAGTAGCTATCGTGAAAGAGGTGATTCGCCTGAAGGAAATGAAATCACAGGTGGATGATATTGATCACCTGAGCAATCGTCGTGTACGAACCGTTGGCGAACAATTGGGCCAGCAGTTTGCGATCGGCCTTGCAAGAATGGCGCGTACCATACGTGAAAGAATGAATTCGCGCGATGCCGAGCAGCTTACCCCGCAGGATCTTGTAAATGCACGTACCATTTCGAGTGTAATTAACAGTTTCTTTGGTACCAACCAGCTCTCGCAGTTTATGGATCAAACCAACCCTGTTGCTGAGCTGACTCACAAACGAAGAATGTCGGCATTAGGCCCCGGCGGTTTGACACGTGAACGAGCCGGTTTTGAGGTGCGTGACGTACACTACACTCACTACGGTCGTTTATGCCCGATTGAAACACCCGAAGGCCCGAACATCGGACTGATTACTTCGCTCTGTGTTCATGCTAAAATCAATGATTTTGGTTTTATCGAAACGCCTTACAGAAAAGTAAAAGAAGGCAAGGTAACAAACGATGTAGAATACCTGGCTGCCGAGCAAGAGGATGAAACCGTGATTGCCCAGGCAAATGCTCCTTTGACGGATAAGGGAACATTCGAAAACGAATCGATCTTCTCAAGGTTCAGAGACAGTAATGTTGGCCTGGCCAAGCCGGATCAAATTGAGTATATGGATGTTGCCGCAAACCAGATTACTTCGCTTGCAGCAGCACTGATTCCGTTTATTGAGCATGATGATGCCAACCGAGCATTGATGGGATCGAACATGCAGCGACAGGCTGTGCCATTGTTGAGGCCAGAATCGCCCATCGTGGGGACAGGGCTTGAGCAAAGAGCAGCGAAAGATTCCAGGGCCATCATCTCGGCAGAAGGAGATGGAGAGGTGGTTTATGTGAGTGGCAATGAAATTAAGATTAAATATCACAGAACCGAACTGGAGGAAAACTGCTTTTTCGATGATGGAGTTAAGGTTTATAAGCTTCAAAAATTTGAAAGAAGTAACCAGGACACGACTGTAAATCAGCGACCGATTGTCAGTGTGGGCGATAAAGTCACTGATGGCCAGGCAATTGCCGATGGTTGTGCAACCGAAAAGGGTGAACTTGCCCTGGGCCGTAACCTGCTTGTGGCATTTATGCCGTGGAGAGGTTACAACTTCGAGGACGCCATCGTTATCAGTGAAAGAATTGTACAGGAAGATGTGTACACATCCATTCACATTACGGAATTTGAGCAGCAGGTTCGTGATACAAAACGGGGTGAAGAAGAACTGACACGTGAAATTCCAAACGTAAGTGAAGAAGCCACCCGCAACCTCG
>SLPZ01000207.1 GCA_007131725.1 Balneolaceae bacterium | reverse complement strand
TTAACGAGCATGTTGACGGCGGATATAACGCTTTCTACGAAGACTGGAGAAAACACACCAACGTCTATTACAACACGCTTGCCTCCACCATGGAGCGCACCGATTCGCTTCATGCCGATCCGCTGAAATTGCCGGGGCAGTTTTACTTTGATGCGGCCGTCAGCCCCGGAGATTCTCTCATCGCGTTGACATCTCTGCAGTCGCTTCAGCGCCCGGTGCGCAGCCTTTACATCGTAAAAAATGATTCCACACTCCAGGCAAGAAAAGTGGCCGAAGGGGCCATCAACACTGATCTGAGCTGGAGCCGGGATGGCAAAAACGTCTACTATTCCCGGATGGTGCGGGGTGAAAATTCTGCATTGCTGAATGATATTTTTAAACTGGATGTGGAGACCGGTCGGGAAACCCGCCTGACCCACAGCCGGAGAGCCCGGTTCCCAGTTCCCGCACCTGCGGACGGACAGATTGCCTACATCGTGAATGAAGGAGGCACCGGCAACCTCTTTACGCTTGATCCGGAAACGGGAGAGGAAACACGGATCACAAACTACCGGGGAGATGTGCAGCTCCACTGGCCTCTCTGGATTGATCGGCAAAAAAAGTGGCTCTACTACCGGTTTGATGAACTCGGCAACCGAAACCTGGTACTGTTTGACCCGGAGACCGGCTTCAGCACTCTGCTTGATGAGGGGCACATCGACAACAAAAAGCTAGTCCTCAATCCCGATCAGACAAAAGTGGCCTTCACATCACTCCGCGATGAAGTGCCGAATGTGTTTATGTACGATTTCCAGAGCGGTGAATCCAAACGTGTGACTAATCTTTTTACGGGAGGCGAACTCTTTGGCTGGATAGCTGAGACGGACACTCTTGAACATGAATCGCTGCTTATCAAGGCCAGTGAAACCAAGCGCAGAGACCACTTGTTTTGGGTGGATGCAGACAGAGAGTGGAGTTTTAATGAGGGGGAGGTGCCGAACGTTTATGCAAGCTGGCGGGAAAAATCACCCCCGGTTTGGATTCCTTTCAAAATCGATGCCGATGAATCGCTTATAACTGATCGATACCGGTACTCCTCAACCCGAAACATATCACACGTGGCCAGTTTTGGGCTCCCGTACTACGCCGGCCGTAATGACTGGGGCCTGTTTGCCACTACAAACTGGACGGAACCACTCGGAAAACATTTGGTTTCGGCTTTGGGCTGGCTGTCGATCGCCGATCCTAAAGAGAACACCTTCGGCGCTGTGAATTATATGAACAACCAGTTCTATCCCAGCCTGATTTTTTCAGTTTACAGCATACCGGGCAACAGCCGTTTCTACGGGAACCGTTTCCTGGTAGAAGAACTGACCGGTGGCGAGATCACAGCCATCTGGCCGCTCGACTGGTTTGAAGTGCCTTATCAACAGTCCGCATTCGGGGTGCGGCTGCGCCACGTTCATATCAGCCCGATGAGCCGTTCACGTTTTGAGGAATCTGTGCGAACTCCCCTCCCGGTTAGCGGCCGGCAGACTGACCTCAAGCTGAACTGGACGATCAAGAAACAGCGGCCCTGGCGGGATAATAATGTGCATCCGCTGGATGGAAGCGGACTAAGGATGAGCCTGCTCGGTGCGGATAAAGTTCTGGGATCGGACGTCCGGTTTTTACGTGCCGATCTGAATGCATACACTGTTTTGCCGTCAATCGGTTTGCAGAGGCTTTTTCTTCAGGCACGCTGGCAGCAGCAGTGGGGCACACCCCTGCCCCAGGACTACATCGGGTTTTCGCGATATGATAATATTACGATTGACCTGCCCGATCAGCTTTTTCTGCAATTTTTCCAGGATGCCAACCGCGTGAGAGGATACAGAGAATTTGTTCCCGGCGACCGGGTTTTGTTTGGCAGCGCCGAGTACCGGATGCCATTTATCCCGTCGCTCAGAACCAGAATCCTGGGAATTCTCGGACTGGGCTCAACCTCACTTGCATTATTTACCGATGCGGGTGTGGTTTGGAGTTCACCGCTTGAGGGCGGAACTACTGAAACCATAAAACGCTGGGGTGCCGGCGCCGAGATTAAAAATGAGCTGCAGATTTTTGGGTTGGGCATCACTCATTCTGTTGGAATTGCTCAACCTGCACAGGATCTTTTTACCGATGCGGATTATGATCTTTATTACCGGGTTAGAGCGGTTCTTCCTTTTTGATATTGATATTCTTGAGTCTTGAGAAGTTGACATTTACGGTGTTAGAATGGAATTTTTTTGATTTCATCATCTTAAAATAAAAAATTAGAGAAAGTGGAGTTACCACCGTTTTTTTCATTTTCTTTACGGACGGGACTTTTATTATTGATATAAACTCGCCATCGTTGGGAGTAAATGATCTCATCAAACAATGCGGAGACAAATGAAGAATTTGAGTACTGCGTTTGTAGTATTGGCGGCCGTTTTCTGGGGGCTGTCGGGAGGAATTGGCGGGATTTTGATGGCCGACGGCTGGAATCCATTCGTGGTGTCATGGTATCGGGGTGCCATCGGTTTGATATTTGTTCTCATTTGGCTGCTAATGCGCCCGGACGGAAGCGGCCTGGCAAGTACCCGGTTATGGTTCTGGTCAGTGATTGCCGGAATCGGGGTGGCCGGAAACTTCGGGTTTTATTTTCTGAGTATTGCGGAGGGAAGTGTTGCAGTAGCAGTTACGCTGATGTACAGTGCGCCTGTATTCGTATATCTCATCTCCCTCATACTAAAACTGGAAAAATCCACACCGTTTAAGTGGGCGGCAATTGCCATCGTAATACTTGGCATCGGCCTGCTGACAGGGATATACGACATCGGCTCAAGCGGAGTGACATTTATAGGTGTCGGTGCCGGATTACTGGCAGGCATATCCTACACCATTTTCATTTTTGGATTCAAGAATGCCGCATCACACGGCAGCCCGCAGGCTATACTCTCAATAGCCTTTGCAGTGCTTGTCGCCATCCTTATCTGGCCGGGTGACGGCAGTGAAATCGCAGCAGTACTCAGTGCGGATGAATGGCTCTTATTTGCAGTATTGGGAATACTCGGTGCAGGATTGTCCTTCATCATCTACATCATCGGGCTGAGAAATACCACACCGGTTGTGGCATCAATTGTGGCAATGGCCGAGCCGGTAACAGCATCGCTTTTCGGTGTTTTGGTTTTGAGTGAAACCCTGAGCGGCCTGCAAATCCTGGGAATGGGATTGATTTTGGTAACAGTCTCAGTACTGAGTGTCAGGTCGGACTCCCAATTGACACATCCACCTGAATATTGAATCCAGCTAACCAATAGCTGTTTTTTCAAAAAATTTTATACGCCATAAAAAGATAATTCTCCAATCAAGACCTATCTTCTACCGGATTTGGACATATATCGATTTCTACAAAGACTTGCCTTTTATCACTTTATTTTTTAAATGGCTAAAGTGCATACGCGCATGCCTTTATGCACAAATTATTCAATCAAGGAGGTAAACCAGTAATATTCTCAGAATTATCAAAATATTTGCTGGTTAAAGGATTTACCAGGAAATCAAATAAGAGGAGGAATCATTCATGGAAACAAAAGAACAAGAAGTTTCAACTGGTAAAGGATTAGTAGTGTGGTTGTTGTTATTTACGTGGGCTGCTTTTGCAATCTTACTCGCTCGCATTTTCACTGTTTTTATTTTCGAGGTGAACATAACCTGGTGGGCTGATTTAAGCTGGGGTGTTGTGTTGGCTGTCGTGGTTACCATAATTACTCCCAAATTTATCAGTTGGATTCGGACCTAATTTTTACGTTTTTGGAGTTAATACTATCGAATGAGTTTGCAGATGAACGCACCAACTTTTTATGAATTCTTCAACTCCATTTAAAAGGTTATCACCCTTAAAAGAAGTCCTGGTTTGGTTTCTTATTGCAACGGCAATCGGTGTAACAATGTGGCTTATTTATGGAGTATATGATGATTTGACTTCTGCCGATTTATTAAAGGAACTGACCATCTACCTTGTATTCTCATACTTTGTTTTTGCTCACATTTTTGGTTTGCAGTTTATACTGCACAATGTGTTTGGCAATTCCCTGTCAAAACTCAAGCGGATCTGGGATGAAGCTGTTTCATGGCTTGTAGCTTTGGCCGGTTTTTTCCTCGGAATGATAAACCTGAACTGGTTCGGAGCCTGGGTGGTTGGCATATTATTCCCTGAAGCTGATTTTGCCCTTTCCGGTGAATGGCTTACCTATTCTGTCATACTGTTTTTTGTTGTTGGTTTGATCGGGACTTTTATTTTGTCCTATTTCACCATGAGGCTGAACATCAGCGAGAGTTATCGCATCCTGTATGAGCAGGAACGGCTGAAAAACGAGATGGAAACTGCCCGGGAGATGCAAATGGGCCTTATGCCCGACAAAGCTCCTGAGGTTAAAGGTTTTAGCATGTCCGGGGTTTGCCTGCCCGCTACTGAAACCGGCGGTGATTGTTTTGATTACCTTTGGCTTGATGATGACCGCTCTCTGTTTGGAATTGCTGTTATAGATGTAAGCGGGAAAGGGCTGAAGGCTGCCATGACATCGGTAATGGCCAGCGGGCTGATCCATCGTGAGAGCGGAAGCCATCATTCACCGGCTCAAATTCTGCGGAATACCAACCATCCGATGGTTCGCAAAACCGAGAAAACCACCTTTGCGGCTATGCTGTTTGCCGCAATAGATACCCGCAAAAAATTACTTAAATTTGCCAACGCCGGACAGATGCCGCCTCTGTTATTGAGAAACGGAAAAGTTGAAGAACTTACCGTCGATGGAGTCAGGCTGCCGCTGGGCATTAAAGGCAATGTTCAGTACGATGAACGAAACGTGCCTCTGAAAAGCGGAGATCTGCTTCTGTTCTATACTGATGGTGTTAATGAAACAATCAACTCACGCAACGAAATGTTTGGTATCGAAAGGATCAAAAAATTGTTGGCAAAACTGGATAAAGAAACCGGCGCCTCAACCATTATTGATGCAATTATTCAGGAGACGAAGGCATTCAGAAAAGAACATCCGCAATATGACGATTTGACGATTGTGGCGGTTCGTGTGGAGTAAATCCAAAAATTTTTGCAGGATGATTCAAAGCCGGATAAGTGAAAAACAGAGAAAAGTAAACAGGGCTGGTAAAATGAAATAGTAGATAAGATCATCAAAAAATGGCATTCTATACTTAAAAGGCGTTCAAGTCAGGCCCGGCAATACCGGCTCAACCGGGTGGCCGATTTTACAGCAGATCCCGAATCTGGAATTGTAGAACTGACTCTTACTAACCGAAAATCACCGGTGATAATCACGGTTGGAGAACCATTGGTATTAGCAGCGAGAATTGAAAAAATTCTTGAAGAGAAAATGGGACAATAAACATTTCCAAAAAAATGTATTGTCAGCGCACAACCAGTTTTTAAGGGTTAGAACATACTGATCTGATTGCATTATGTGTAATTGAATTAAGTTTTCTTCATAACGTCAATAATAAATCTGATAAAAAAATGAATCTGAATATCAAATCACGATCTCTTGTCAGAGCAACTTTTGCAGGATTTGCAGGCGGGCTTGCCTGGATCGGTGCAATGATGCTCTTTTTTGGGCCTGCCCAGGCTATTCTTGCTAATCCCGACTATCAAAGTCAGAAATTTCTGTACGTAGTTGGAGAGCTTGAACCTTTACCGCGTGCTTTCGAAGCATGGTGGATTCTTCCTTTAGGCCTGATCATAATCGGAGTTATCTATGGCATTGTGTATCATTTTGTAATAAAAGCCTTTGCAGGAATGCACTGGCGAAAAAAAGGAGTTCGGTTCGGGTTGGTGGCCTGGGCGCTGATGGTACCCTGGTTCGAATTTTATCTCCCCTGGAACGTGATGCACGAACCCTTTATGCTGGTGATTTTAGAAATGGTGCTTTGGCTATGTGTACTTTTGATAACCGGCATTGCAATTGCAGGAGTTTATGAGTGGCGGAATACAGAAGAAATTGCATAACTGTTCTCAGTTGAATGGTTCAGGCTTATTGCATATCTCTGGCATTTATGCTGGAATTTTATTGCGTATGTAATTATGATTAATGTAAGATTTTAATTCATAAGTGGTTAAATTCCCCGACCCTCTGGGTCGGAAAAAGAAATAAATTGAAATCAGTTAGATACCTCGCTGGCTTTGCCCCGAGGAAGTTCATTATTCAGAATGAAGTGAAAAACATGAAACTTGTAAAAGCCTCAATTTTGATAGTTGTTTTTTCAACTATTCTGGCTTCCGCAATAGCAGTCGATTCAACAATTATAACCGGGTTTAATATTGCAGGCCAGGAAATTGAAATAAGAGTAACAGAGGGAGAAGAATGGGATCATAAACTGAGAGTTATTAGATGGCTGCCCTTTATTAGAGTCACCAATCAACCTCAAATGGCATTTTGGATTGAGGATTCAGATGGTGAATATTTAAAAACTTTGTATGTCACGCAAGGAGTTGCAAAACAGGATTGGAGAAAAGCTCCGAGTGATCCCACTCCAGAGAAGAGATCAGGCGGCCGGAATCTTTACCCCATTGGGCATATCAGCGAGGTGTACAATATGAAGATGGACTTTATAAACCTACCAGAGATAAACCATTAGCAGATGCAATAACATTACCTACCCCGGAAAGCAGCTTTAATTTATTTAGTGAAATCGAAGCCGATCTTGAAGAGTTTATTATTAAAGCAGAAATTAATCACTCCACACATTTTAATGATTTTTATCATAAAGACCTCGAACCAGATAGTGAACATTATGGAGGAGGAAGGTGGGGAAGCGGCCAGCCTGCAATAATCTATGCCAAAAAAATTAATTTAACAGATGATCAGCAGAAGTATAGATTAGAACTGATCGGACATAGTAGTCCGGGTGGACAGACTGGAAAAGTATATACCGATATGTCAAAGTTGACAACTGCAAAAGAGATTGTAGAAGAGATTATTGTTCAAATGAAATAACCTCCAAAAAAGTTGTCAGATATTTTTTTTCTTGCAGGCCGAAATTTGAAATAATTTATTGAGCCAATTCAATTAATTTCTGCAAAGCTACTTCAAGCACGGTATCAGTGCCGTTGTGCAGATCATTCAGTGAACGGCTGATCAGGATATCCGGATGTATACCCGTGCCGATAAATTCCGTCTCGTCATAAAAATATTCGCGTACCGTGCAGACATAAGCAAGACCGCCGCCGGGTATTCTGAAAAAATAGGGCTGGCCCGTGCTGCCGGCAGTAGGTTCCCCCATGATAACACCCCGGTTTGCCTGGCGAAAAGCCACAACAAAATCTTTTGTTGAGATAACCGGTATTGTTATCGGGCAGCTTGTACTCTGCTACAGGCAGTCCTATTTGAAATATGTTGTGATCTGATCATTTTCTGACGCTACCGCGAGCCGGATACAGATGGACCCTATACGTTCTCTTTGATTGGTTTTTCGGAGTATAGGAAAAATCGGGAAAAGAATTGGATATGTAGTGATTTACCAGATTAAAAATAAAATGTCCCTTCGTGGTCAATGTTTTTTGCAAAAAAGTTTCCCCACTTCGAGTTAATATTAAATGTGTATTTAATTTTATTTAAATTTAATTTAATATTATTTAAACACGAATACATTTTACTTCGTATTACAAAAAGTCAATACACATGGAATCTAAACTTTCAAAATTGCCGGTTAAATGCCCAAGCTGCCAAAGCGGATTGTCGGTTCAGTCGCTGGCGTGCCAGGCATGTGATACCGTGGTGAACGGCAGGTACGACCTGCCGGTGCTGCTAATGCTCGAAAAAGAGGAGCTGGAATTTGTGCTCCGGTTTGTTTTGAACAGCGGCAGCCTTAAGGAGATGTCGGCCGAGATGGGCCTGAGTTATCCAACCATCCGGAACTACCTGGATGATATAATCACAAAACTAAATACACTTGAAAACCATGAAAGCTGAAGAAAAAAGAAAAAGCCTTGCGGGCTGGCTGTTCAATCCGTTTCTGTTCTGGGGCGGTGAGAAGCTGTTACTGGCCGGTCTGCTTGCGATGCTGCTCCATATCCCCATGGCGATGGTGTTCAACATCCGTTTCGGGGGTGCCCTGGATATGCACGTGGGTCCGCAGGCCCCTGCCCTTCCGGTAATTCTTACCGATATCCTGATTGCATGGGCCATAATGTTTATGGTTCTGTACGCGGCCATACGCCTATTTGGCAAAACGGCGCGTTTAATCGACATTGCCGGAGCTGTGGGTGTGGCAAGAATCCCGCTTTTGTTAACATCCATCCCTGCCTATTTTACTGCGCCCGAAATTGAAGCTCCTGAAGAGGTGCTGGCTCTGCAGGGAAGTGAATTGGGCTGGCTGATTGCAGGCGCACTGCTCACATTGCCTTTCTTTATATGGTTTATCGTGCTGCTGTTTAACACGTACAAAGTCAATTCAAACCTGACGGGCTGGAAACTGGGTGTTGGTTTTGTGGGAGCTTTGATTCTGGCAGAAATCGCATCACTTATGCTTAATAGTTATTTCACAGGGTTAATGTCATGAATAACATAGATCAAAACTTCAAAAACATAGGTGCGGTTATCGGCTTTTATTTGCTCTGCTTTGTCACTCTGTTACTTTCTTTCAGAGTTCCTGATGCTTCAGCTGCTCAAAACGCTGATAGTGAAAACGTGATTCTCGATACCGGAAGCGGAGAACTGGAAGGTACACTGCTGGTTCCGAATGCGGAAGAATCGCAGTCCGTTGTACTGATTATTGCCGGCAGCGGGCCCACTGACCGCAACGGAAACCAGCAGATGATGATGAATAACTCTCTGAAATACCTTGCTGAAGAGCTTGCTGATTTGGGAATTGCCTCACTTCGGTTTGATAAGCGGGGCATCGCAAAAAGCAGCGCAGCGATGGTAAACGAAAGTGAACTTCGCTTTGAAACTTATATTGATGATGCGGCCGGATGGATAGCATTTCTGAAAGAGGATCAGCGGTTCAGCGATGTTGTAGTTGCCGGCCACAGTGAGGGTTCACTGATCGGGATGGTGGCAGCAAGGCAGGCCGGGGCCTCCGGTTTTATTTCGATTGCAGGTGCCGGGAGCTCCCTGGACCAGGTGATCCGTACACAGCTTCAAAGCCAACCCGCTTTTGTTTTAGAAGAGGCACTTCCGATACTGGATAAACTGGTGGAGGGTGAACAGGTTGATGAGGTATCCTCCATGTTGCAGTCACTGTTTCGAAAAAGCGTACAGCCTTACCTGATTTCGCAATTCAGATATCAACCAACTGAAAAACTCCAAAAGCTGGAGATTCCCGTTTTGATTGTGCAGGGCACTACCGACATACAGGTGGAAGTAGGCGAAGCAGAGCTGCTGCATGAGGCTCTGCCAGAAGCAAAGCTGAAACTTTTTGAAGGGATGAATCACGTCCTGAAAGAATCTCCCGCCGATTTTCAGCAAAATTTAGCTACATACAATAACCCGGACCTCCCTCTGTTTCCAGGTTTAAGCGAAGCGATCGCAGGTTTTATTAAAAGCATAAATTTCTGACCGTTTAAAGAGCAATAGGCTGTACGTTTAATGTCCGCTCTTCAGGCGGTTAGCTCTGAAACTTCCTGCTGATTCTTTTGCACATTTCTATGAGGTACAATCCGCTTCATTAGTTCAAAGTAAAACGGTCTGGCGGAGTCACGATTCTTTTCTGATAATTTATTATATCGTAAACTCTAAAGCTGTTAAGACCGGGTACCTGTTGTGCTAAAATATTCAAACAGTAACAGGCTGGTAGCATAATGGAGGAGATACGATGAAAAATAATCCGATGGTATTGGCAGCATTCATTGCAGCAATTATAGCCATAATAGTTGTCGTGGTGTTAAAAACATTGGGGCATGGCAACCCGGTAGTGATAGCCGGAGGTGTGGCGGGAGGAGTTGTGGGTGCATTAACCCCGACGCTGCTGAAAAGAAGAAAAGCAGTTAAATAAAAACCTCAAAAATTTTAGGAATCCGATAAGCAGCCTGGAATAACTGGATACTTCCCCAAATAGTGTGTCTGTAGAATAGAATAAAAAAGTCTTCTTGTGTAGGTTTAGCAGCGACTAAACCAACATAAACCTAAACTCACAAGAAGACCATGAATATATCCAAAG
>SLPZ01000065.1 GCA_007131725.1 Balneolaceae bacterium | reverse complement strand
ATAAAAAATTTTAATTTTATTTTTTAGTCTTACATAAACATGATTTAATAGACTTTAATTAAATTTTATTATGCAATTTAATATTGATTTATAATCATTTATTAATTGCTTATATATTGATCATTATTTAGATGTATATATTTCAGGACAACCCTGAGTCGCAACGGGAGGAACATAGTCGAGATGCCATGATTCAAAGACCATCCACTGCTTAGCATGGATATGATGAATTTGACTTGGGATCGTTATTTTATAAGAGAATCAACGATTTCCAAAAATGTCAAACTCATCAAAAAATCTGAGCAGATCGAACACGATTTCTAAAAGAGAACCTGAAGATCTTACAATCTTTCTCGGCGGGGATGTGATGACCGGTCGCGGCATTGGCCAAATTTTTCCCCATCCCTCTGACCCGGTTCTTTACGAGCGGTTTGTGAAAGACTCCAGGTACTATTTGGAAATCACTGAAAAAAGATCGGGACCTATACCCAAACCAGCTCCTTTTGATTATATCTGGGGAGAAGCTCTGTCTGAGTTTGAGCATTTTTCACCGGATGTCAGGATCATCAATCTGGAAACCGCCGTCACAACCAGTGATGATCATTGGCCCCGAAAGGGAATTCATTACCGGATGCACCCGAAGAATTTTCAGGTGCTAACCGCAGCCGGAATAGATGTCTGCTCCATTGCCAATAATCATATTCTCGATTGGGGTTATAAGGGGTTAGATGAGAGTTTGGAAGTATTAAGAGAAAATCATCTTTCTATTTGCGGTGCAGGTAACAACAGTGCAGATGCTTCTGCCCCAGCGGTGATTCAGGCCGGAAATCAAAGAATCCTGGTATTTGCTTACACGTGTGCCGATGCGGGCACTCCGTACGCCTGGCGGGCAAAAATAGAGAAACCCGGTGTGAATCTGCTAACAGGAACAGGCCGCAGGGGTGTTAAACAAGTGATTCAGGACACGGAAAAATTCAAAAAAGTGGGCGACATAATCATTTTATCCATTCACTGGGGAGACAATTGGGGATATGAAATTCCACAATCACACAGAAAACTGGCACACCGGCTGATCGATAATGAATCGGCAGATCTTATTTTCGGCCACTCTTCACATCACCCGAAAGCGATGGAAATCTACAAAGACCGTTTAATTCTCTACGGCTGCGGGGATTTGCTGAACGATTATGAAGCCATCCCCGGACATGAAGAATACCGGCCAAATCTTTCATGTATGTATTTTCCTGTAATTAAACCTTCCGGTGCACTCAAAACCCTTCAAATATCTCCCATGAAAATTCACAGGTTCAGGCTTCATAGAGCAAACGAAAACGAACGCAACTGGCTGTCAAAACGTCTCGGCCGGGAGTGCAGAAAACTGGGAACCGGAATTGAACTCACGGAAAATGGACGGATGAGACTCACCTGGAATTAATGCTATTAACAGTTTTTAAACATAGATTGTCCTTCACTCTTGCGCAAGCGTCGTATGTGTTTAGCGGGCTGAATCATACAACCTGACATAGTCCCCGACAGGCTTGTCGGGGTCCTGTAAGAGTTGTGGGCCATCCAATTTGGCACAAGCACCTTGGGACAGGCGGACGCTTGCGCCAGGGAATGGAAAGGCACCAAAGGCTGGGATTAATGTTGCTGACTTTTTTGAAAGCAGATTCACCCATAATCAATGTGTAAACGCCACCCCCACTTTCTTTTGCTCCATGCTCTGGCGGAGTTCGTCAATTGTCTTTGGATCCTCAATGGTGGAAGGCATTTTGAACTCTTCACCATCCGCCATTTTTCGGATAACCTTCCGAAGTGTTTTTCCTGAACGAGTTTTGGGAAGCCGCTTTACAATCACTACCGATTTGAAAACGGCAATTGGCCCTACTTTTCCGCGGATTTCCTTCACCAGTTCGTCTTCCAGTGTTTCGGCTGCATCTTCCCAGCCATCTTTAATAACTACAAAGCCAACCGGACGCTGTCCTTTTAAATCATCGGCAATGCCCACCACGGCACATTCAGCCACTGCCGGATGTGCTGCAACAATCTCCTCCATTTCACCGGTGGAGAGCCTGTGGCCGCTCACATTAATCACGTCATCGATCCTGCCCATTATGTAGAAGTCGTTATCCTCGTCCCTGTATCCTCCGTCACCGGTCAGGTAAAATCCTTCGTACATACTCAGATAGGAATTGATGAAATCCTCATCGTCCTGCCAGAGTGTGGGCAGGCATCCGGGACCGAGCGGCAGACGGATCACAATCAGCCCCTCCTCGTTAGGGCCAAGTATTTTACCGTCCGGGCTTATGACCTGAATATCGTATCCTGGCACCGGTTTGCCGACTGATCCAGGCTTTATTTTATCAAGTCCGTAACCGGCCATGTTGCACAGCATCGGCGAACCTGATTCGGTCTGCCACCAATGGTCGATGACCGGCTTTTGCAGCATTTTTGTGGCCCATTCATACGTGGCAATATCGCACCGCTCCCCTGCCACGAAAAAGTATTTCAGCGCCGATAGATCAAATTTTCTGATAAACTTCCCTTCCGGATCTTCTTTCTTGATCGCGCGAACAGCCGTCGGCGCCGTGAAAAAAGTTTTTACTTTGTGCTGCGACATCACTCGCCAGAATGTACCGGCATCCGGTGTTCGAATGGGTTTGCCTTCAAACAACACCGATGTGCTGCCGTTAATCAGCGGCCCGTACACCGTGTAGGAATGCGCCACCTGCCAGCCCACATCCGAAGCTGCCCAAAACACCTCGCCGGGATGAGTGTCGTACACCGCCGCCATGCTGTATTTCATGGCTACTGCATGCCCTCCGTTATCCCGTACAACGCCTTTCGGTTTACCGGTGGTGCCGGAGGTGTAAAGTATGTAGAGTGGATCAAATGAATCTACAGTAACATAATCTGCCGGCTTAGCAGTTTTTACGGCTTCGTTCCAGTCAATCTCTTTTTCGGAAACCAGTTCGGCTTTATGCTGGTCGCGCTGCAAAATTACATGATAATCGGGCTGATGATTCGTCTCTTGCAGTGCCTGATCGATGAGAGGCTTGTAGGGGATAATTCGCTGAAACTCGATGCCGCACGATGCTGAAAGAATAACCTTCGGCTTAGTGTCCTCAATTCGTATGGCCAGTTCATGCGGAGCAAATCCGCCGAAAACAACCGAGTGGATTGCACCCAGCCTTGCACAGGCCAGCATACCGATCACTGCTTCAGGAATTGACGGCATGTAAATAACTACCGTATCCCCTTTTTCTACACCCAAATCCGAAAGCAAACCGGCAAACCGGGCTGTATGATCCCGCAGCTCTTTATATGTGAATTTCCTGATCGTATCAGTAACCGCCGAATCATAGATCAGCGCATCCTGATCGCCCCGTCCGTTATCCACGTGAAAGTCCAGACTAAGATAACACGTGTTGAGCTTTCCACCCTCAAACCATCGGTACAGCCCTTTTTCGTTCTTTGATAATATCTTCTCAGGGAATGTGAACCAGTCAACAGACCTGGCTTTTTCTCTCCAAAATGTTTCTGTTTGATTTAATGATCTCGAATACTCTTCATAATATGACATAGTTCTTCTCTTTTTTTATTGTTAGCAATGGCTGGATAAAAGTGAGCATATCCAAACCGGCAAATAAGTTCCGTCTTTCTTTAAATATAAATAATTTGCAATTACCAAGTAGTTTTTACTCAATGATTTTCAATCATTGCTGTGGTATTGCACCCAAGGGAAATTTCATGGAATGTAAGCACAGGATAGAGAATGCTTTTCTGAAATAAATGGCGCAATTGGGATGCATGCGCCAGGCAAAGAATATCAGCAGCAGAGAGGCATGTGTTCCGCTTTGGAGAAGAGCATCGAATCGGGTTATTTAGCGAATCCTGTCGGTTTCTCTCAGGATATCAGCCAGCCGAAGAAACACCAAGATTTAGTTATCAGCAGCCAAACCCGGCATCTGCGGTTAAACATTCGGCATTGAATGCCCCGGTAATATTGACACTGCCTTCCTCTTCTATCAGGTGTAAAGTCACATCAAAAATAACCTCAATGCTTGTTGAGGTGATCGACAGAATGGAAACCGTACCACTGGAGCTGGGTGTAGACCCATAAGTAATGGTGTTTTCTGATACTGTTCTGTTTGAATAGGAAGCAAGTGTGCCAACATTGTTGGTCTCGCCTAATTGATATTCCCTCGTTTCCAATGAAAACGGGCCTTCGCTGCCAGCCAGTCTAATTGAAAAGCCAAAATCGCTCTCCTGTTCTGAAGTGAGCCCTAACTGATTTACATGCAGTGCGAGATTTATAAAATCTCCATCATCATTTCTGAGGCCAACATACTGGGAAATTCCCTCATGCTCTGCCTGTTTGTCTCCTGAAACGGTTATGCTTCCCTCACCGGAGGTAACATCGGTTTCATCAGCACCGGTTGAACTATCTGAACAGGCAACAGTAACTGTAAATGTGATGAGTAACAAAATTATGAGTGTATTTTGTAAGTTTTTCTTTAAGTATGATTGTGTTTATGTTATCACTTCAAAACTATACACGACAATTAATTTGAAAAGGGTTATAATTATTAAACTTTTATTTTTAAAATGTTGATTTTGGGTAATTTATTTTGATTACCAGTTTCAAATAAAATTTTTCACAATGCGCCTCAACCATGCAATAAAGCATGAAATTCGGCTAAAAAAATTGCATTTTTTAAGTAATTATAACCTCAAAACAGAACTCAATTGAAAAATCAAAAAAAACGATTTTCTGTTGATCCGGAAATCGTCAAAAACGTAAAAAGCCAAACTATCCTTATTAAAATTGGCGGCAATGCACTTACCGACAGTGCAGTTAAGAATAGTATCATTTACCAGATTTCATCCCTCTACAAGCATGGCGCCCAAATTGTTCTGGTTCACGGCGGCGGGATAGAAATCAAACGGCTGCTGGATGAAGTATCTGTGCAATCGGAATTTATCGGCGGCCACCGTAAAACTGACGAATTATCCATATCCTACATCGAAATGGCATTGAGCGGCGGCGTTAATAAGGAACTGGTTTCGTTGCTTCAGCAGGCCGGATTAAACGCAGCCGGAATATCGGGAAAAGACGGCGCCATGGTAACGGCATCCCGGCGCACTCATAAAGTGACCACGGATGGTGTTGATAAGGAAGTTGACCTCGGTTTCGTGGGAGATGTGGCCGAAGTTGATACACGGCTTCTGCGCACTCTTCTGAATGCCGGTTACATCCCTGTCGTCTCCCCCATTTCGATTGGCAAAAAAGGCGAAACCTACAACATCAACGCCGATATGTTTGCGGGACATCTTGCAGGTGCACTGAATGCCGATCATTTTGTAGCGATGACGAACATTGACGGTTTGCTCGAAGATATCAATCAGCCTGATTCTGTCATTTCCCGCATGAGTGCCGATGAAGCCAGAAGCCTTTTTGGCACAGTGATTCAGGGCGGGATGATTCCAAAAGTGGAATCTTGCCTTATCGCCCTTCAAAATGGTGTCCATTCAACCCACATCATAAATGGAACGAAACAGGATGAGTTATTGCGTATATTAGTAACGGATGAAAATCCGGGAACAACAATCACAAAATAACTGCCATAAGCATAACGCGGCCAAATAAATGATAAGAGCCGTTATTCTGTTATCTGAACATCATCAGTACAAAAGATCAAAGATTTTTTAACAATCATAAATTCATAAACAACCATGCCATCAAATATATCAGGAAAGATTTTCAAAACTGTAAAGACCGTTTTTGGAAAGCAGCCGGCAAAAAGAAAGGCTGATAAATACCATTTTGACCTTTACGGCCGCTACCCGATTGCACTTGTAAAGGGGAAAGGCTCGAAAGTATGGGATGATGAACGCAACGAATATATTGATGCACTGGCAGGAATTGCCGTAAACAGCCTTGGCCACTGCCATCCGCGGATTGTGAAAGCCATCCAGAAGCAGTCGGCCAAATTGATGCACGTATCAAATTTTTACTACAACGAACCACAGAGTAATCTTGCCGAAAAAGTAGTAGATATAACCGGCCTCGACCGTGCCTTTTTTTGCAACAGCGGAGCCGAAGCGATTGAAGGCGCCGTAAAACTAACCAGAAAATATTCGAACGACAGAGGAAAAACCGGAGTGATTCTCTCCATGGATAATTCATTCCACGGGCGCACTCTCGGCACCATTGCCATGGGAAAAGACAAATATCAAACCGGGTTTAAGCCCATCCCGCCCGGATTTAAACGCATTCCGTTTAACGATGTAAAAGCCCTGGAGGAACATGTAAATGAAAACACGATTGGCATTATTATTGAGCCAATTCAGGGAGAAGGAGGCATCATTGAAGTGACCGAGGCATACCTGAAAAAAGCACGTCAGCTTTGTGATGAATTCGATATTCCGCTAATTCTTGATGAAGTTCAAACCGGAATTGCCCGTACCGGAAAAATGATGGCCTATCAGCACTATGGCATCAAGCCGGATATTGTTGCAATGGCCAAAGCACTTGGTTCCGGATTCCCGATCGGGGCAGTTGCTGCCAAAGAACATTTTGCCGCCGCTTTTGAGCACGGAAACCACGGTACCACATTTGGCGGGAATCCGCTGGCTTGTGCCGTTGCACTGGAAACGTTGAAAATTATTGAGGACGAAGACGTTTGCGAAATGGCCAGGGTACGAGGGAACTATCTGATGACACGAATCCGCGATCTTTCACAAAACTGGAATGCCATCAAGCAGGTTCGCGGAAAAGGGCTGATGATTGGGGTTGAACTGGCTTTCCCCGGCGGACCCGTGGTTACTGAAATGATGAAACGCGGTGTGCTTTCAAACTGCGCCTCTAATACGGTTATTCGCCTCGTTCCTCCGCTGATTATCACCAAAGAAGAGATCGATAAAGTTGTTGAAGTACTCGTAGAATCCATTAAAGAAGCAGAAAAACATGCCAAAGTATAAAGTTGGAATTGTAGGCGCCACCGGTTATACAGGCTCGGAACTGGTCAGATTGTTAAGCCAGCATCCCGATATAACCATCGATATTGTGACCAGTGAAACTTATCAGGGGAAGAAGATCACCGAAATTCATCCCCATCTTTTGGATGTGGTGGATATACGGCTTAAATCGGTTAAGGAGCTTTCTGAACATAAGCCCGATCTCGTTTTTCTGGCCCTTCCGCACGGCGTATCAATGAATTTTGTGAAAGAGCATGGCATCGATAAATTTATCACGATTGACCTTTCAGGAGATTTTCGATTTGAATCGCGCGGTATTTATGAAGAGTGGTACAAGAAAAACCACATCGCACACAACTTTTTGGAGCAGGCCGTTTACGGGCTGCCGGAACTATTTCGTGACAAAATCAGAAATGCGCGGCTTGTGGCCAATCCAGGATGTTATCCCACATCGGCCATCCTGCCGCTTTCACCGTTGCTGAAACACGGCTATATCTATCCCACATCTATTGTGATTGATTCCAAGTCCGGGGTAACTGGCGCCGGCGCCAAGCCCAAACAGGGAACCCATTTCCCCGATGTATTCGGAAACTTTACAGCATACTCACTGCTCAATCACCGCCATACTCCCGAAATTGAGAATACCCTGAGGCTATATACAGGTTATTCCACCGAAGTTCTCTTCACCCCGCACTTGCTGCCGATTGACCGCGGAATCTTAACCACAACTTATAGTACTCCCAAGAAGGATGTAAATCCTGAGCTGATTGTTGAACTGTTCGATTCAATTTATGAAAAAGAGAATTTTGTGAGAATCTTTGAACAGCCGCCTTCAGTCAAAAATATACGAGGCTCCAATTACTGCGACATTCATGTAACGTATGATGAACGCACTAACAAAATTATAACCATCTCAACCATAGACAATCTCGTAAAAGGTGCGGCCGGCCAGGCAATTCAGAATATGAACATCATTTTTGGGCTGATAGAATCAACCGGCCTTAAACACATTCCTTTAAACCCGTGATGAAACCGGAAAGGGCTAAAAAGTTTTTTGAAATTTCTATTTTTAAAAGAACTTTTTTTCTTATTATCGGAATAGTTTATGAAACATCACTTTCCAAACATATCGGTTTGTATGCGGCAGTTGCCATTCCGCCTCTGGAATGCAATGCCCCCGGCTCGTCCACTCCCACCCGGCAGGCGGGTGTAAATATCTGTTCATTTGTGCAGCAATTTTGCATTGCTGCCACATCTCTCCCATTCCAATTAAGTTTTTCAAACCATTTAATACGTACTAAAACCGATGCTTAATAATATTACACACGTTCGCGGATTTACCTGTTGGGGCGCCCATATGGGCATTAAATCCAAACGAAGAGACATTGCCCTGATCTACTCAGAAGTTCCTGCCGCTACAGCAGCCGTTTTCACACGGAATGTTGTTTGTGCCGAGCCTATTAAGCTGAGTCGTAAACACATCAAAGACGGAAAAGCACAGGCTTTTGTGATCAACTCGGGAAATGCCAATGCCTGCACGGGAAAAGAAGGCTGGAAAGGAGCCGTTGCCATGGCAGAAACCACAGCAGAAGAACTCAACATTGAAAAAGAGAGCGTAATTGTTGCCTCAACCGGTTTGATTGGCGAACCCTTTCCCACGGAGAAGGTTTTGAAAGGAATTAAAGAGTGTGCCGGAAAACTGTCAAACCGTGAAATTGCCGGATCATTAACGGCCAATGCCATTCTCACCACCGATACGTTTGCTAAAGAAGGGTTTACTTCTTTCACGATAGACGGCATCAAAATCAATATGGGCGGTATAGCAAAAGGTTCGGGAATGATTCATCCCAACATGGGTACCATGCTTGCTTTTATTTTGTGTGATATTGCCATCAGCCCCAAACTTCTTGATGAAGCATTGCGCACAGCCGTCGATAAATCATTCAACATGATTACGGTTGATGGTGACACATCCACGAATGATATGGTTTCGGTTATGTGTAACGGAAAAGCGGGCAACAAAGAAATCACCGAAAAAGATGCCAACTACGACCTGTTTCTTGCCAATCTTGAAAAGCTCTGTACCCATCTCGCCAAACTGATCATTTCGGACGGGGAAGGCTCCACCAAGCTGATTGAGTATCGAACCAAAGGAGCAGAATCGGACGAAGAAGCCCGTCAAGTTGTTCGGACAGTTTCTAACAGCAATCTTGTAAAAACGGCCATTTTCGGGTCAGATCCGAACTGGGGGCGCATCATCGCAGCAGCGGGCCGTTCGGGGGTAAATTTTGACCCTGAAAAGGTGGATCTATTGATCGGAGCCGATCTAAACAAAATGATACCTGTACTTAAACAGGGTCAGCCCGTTTCCGGTGTACGTGAAAAACTGCAGAAAACTATGGCCTCCTCTACAATCATTATTCTAATCGACCTGAACCAGGGTGAGAGCGAGGCTGTTGGCTGGGGATCTGATTTTTCTTATGAATATGTACGGATTAATGCAGAGTACACAACATAGATAAAGAAGTTATTTAACCTGAGATCGAGATAAGAATGATGATAAATAGTTACAACGTCAAATTGAGCGCAATTCCGATGGTGCCTTTCCATCGGAATGAAGTCGAAATATAGAGTTTTCGACTTCGTTCCGGCCAAAAAGCAGCAGGAACTGCGCTCAAACTGACGATACCTTTAGTTTTATCTCGAACTCACGTTATTTAAGAACTTGCGAGAGACTTACAAGCTCTCGCAGAATTCAATTTTATGATTTCCTGAATAGAATCAATTTTTTGATCACTCCTATCATAAGAATTATAAGGCGTGGATCAGTGATTACATTCACTGCAAATCAATCAAGCCACTTTTTTATCTCACTTGCAATTTCTTCTCGGGTTTTATTCAATTTTTTCTGGAGATTGCCTATCAACTCATCCTCTTTTCCTTCAACATAAGTGAGGTCATCATCAGTGAGTTCTCCGTATTCTTGTTTAAGTTTACCTTTCAATTCATTCCAGTTTCCCTTCAGATTTAAATCACTCATGTTTGTTTTATGGTTAGTTTAAATTTACTCTATTACAAACATGGTGAGCATTTATATCATTCAATATCTATAATTTATGCACACATTATTTATTCTCGCTAAAATAATCCACTGCCCCAACCAGGTACACCAGTGGTGCATTCCAGTTGATGGCTACCTCGTTTGTAGAGTAACTGCACCAGTGATCGAGGAAGGTTTTAGCGGGAAGATCTGATGGATAATCACATCCATCCT
>SLPZ01000116.1 GCA_007131725.1 Balneolaceae bacterium | reverse complement strand
TGAAGCATATAAACTTGAGCCGGATTCAATGTATCGGATGGAATTGAAGTTTACTTGATTTTTGAATCTTTGGTGAAGATCGAATGATCACAGATGAAATGGCACAAACGAGACGTTTGCGACATTAGTTTTGGAAAAACTTTATGTTATCTTAAACATTTACGTTCATTTTCCTGAATAAAAAGATATAAAATGAAAATTGTATTTCTCGATGCCAAGACTGTAGGCGATGTTCCTAATCTCAACGATTTAGAAAACCTTGGAAAGGTAACATTCCACCAAACTACTTCACCTGCACAGACAGAAGAGAGGATAAAGGATGCCGATATTATTATTACCAATAAGGTGGTTATTGATAAAGAACTGATTGAAAAATCAACTCGCCTGAAACTGATTTGCGTTGCCGCCACAGGTATGAATAACATCGACCTGGAAGCTGCGGAAAAAGCAGGGATTTCGGTAAAAAATGTGGCAGGGTACGCATCGAGCAGTGTGGCTCAAAGCACATTTGCATTAATTCTTTACCTGATGCAGGATATCGGGTATTATGACAACTACGTGAAAAGCGGTGAATATTCAAAAAGTGTGATTTTTACCAATTTGGCCCGTCCGTTCCGGGAAATACACGGCAAAAGGTTTGGCATCATCGGGCTGGGAAGCATCGGGCGGCAAGTAGCAAAAATTGCGGAGGCGTTCGGAGCAGAAGTGGTGTATCACTCCACATCGGGCAGGAATACTGATCAGCCTTATCTGCTTCTTGATCTGGATGAACTTCTTGAAACCTCGGATATCGTGTCAATCCACGCCCCGTTGAATGAAAATACGGAAGGGCTGATCGGCTATGAGCAAATGGAATTAATGAAGGAGAGTGCAATTCTCGTAAATACCGGCAGGGGAGGCATTGTAATAGAAGCAGATTTGGCCCGGGCAATTGATGAAGAGTTAATTGCAGGCGCCGCCCTGGATGTGTTTGAGAAAGAGCCGATCAAACCTGACAATCCGCTGTTAAAAGTTCAAAACAAAAAACGGTTGGTGCTGGTGCCTCACATTACATGGTCGAGCGTAGAGGCAAGGATGGAACTACTTGAGGGAGTGAAGGAGAATATTGAAGAGTTTTTAGAGGTCAGGTGATGTTTTTTGTATAAGTAGATAGCCGTTTTCGGAAATTCTTTTTAAGAAATACAGTCGCCTGTAATACAAATCCCATTTCTAATAAGAACTTTGAGTTTTTTGTCAGGGTAAAAGTGTGTATTCAGATACTCTTAGTATAATAAAACTGACAAAAAACTCTCAGCTCCATGAATTTACTTGCTCAATACTTTTCCGGACTATTTCTGTTTTTTTTGATCTCATTTTTTTTCGTTGGTTCTGCATCGAATCATCATTATGAAAATTCTGCAGCCAACGAATTATCCGATGATGGTAATCAAACCACATTAAATTCAGACCGCGAAGACTGGCGCATCCAGCCCTGGACGGAAGATAACCGCTATTGGCAGTACAAGGGTGAACCGATAATGCTGCTGGGAGGGTCGGATCAGGACAACCTTTTCAATCATCCAAACATCGGCCCTGATGGGTTGGAAGCTCATCTTAACCTGCTCGTATCCGTGGGCGGCAATTACGTGCGGAATACCATGTCGAGCCGCGACCGCATCGACCCCGACAGCGATCTTTACAACGACATCAATCTCTATCCATTTTATTTTGATGAAGAGGCCGGACTGTTTGACCTGGATCGCTGGGATGAAACCTACTGGGAGCAGTTCAAAGAATTTTTGCGAATGACTGCCGAGCGGGATATTATCGTTCAGATTGAGATCTGGGACCGTTGGGATATGGGTGAAGTGTGGGGTGGTGCCTATACGGCAGAAGCGTGGGCTGCACATCCGTACAATCCACGCAACAACATGAACTACACCGAAGAGAATACCAATCTCTATGAGGACCGATGGGAGAATTACCCTATATTCCGCACCATCCCGGAACTGGATGATGCTCCCATTGTACTGGCCTACCAGGAGGCGTTTGTGTCAAAATTGCTGGAACTGACCTTTGAGTACGGCCACATTCTGTACTGCATCAGCAACGAAAGCACGGCAACAGAAGAGTGGAGCCGCCATTGGGCACATTTTATCCGCCAGAAAGCTGATGAAGCCGGTGTTGGCATCGAGCTGACGGAAATGTGGGACGCGCATGATCTTACCGACCCGATGCACCGGAGAACGTTCGACTACCCGGAACTCTACGATTTTGTGGATACGTCTCAAAACAATATCCAAACCGGGCAGACCCACTGGAACAACATGCAGGCAGCGCGGAAAATGGTGGCAGATCCGCCACGCCCGATGAACAACAACAAGATTTACGGCGGAGAGGCACTTGGTGGCGGAGTTGAAGAGGGCGCAAACAAAATATGGCGAAATCTTCTTGGCGGTGTGGCCTCATCTCGCTTTCACCGTCCCGGTCCGAGTGATGGATTTTTCAGTATCGGATTAAATGAACGGGCTCAAACGCAAATCAGAAGTGCACGTCTCTTTCTGGAAGAGTTTGACGTGTTCCGTGCAGAACCTG
>SLPZ01000327.1 GCA_007131725.1 Balneolaceae bacterium | reverse complement strand
TTCCATCAAACTTTCTATCCGTTTTTTTGAAAACATACAAATCGCACAGGCAAAACTGTGTTTATAAATTAGATGAGTGCCCGATGAAGGCTCAAACAGATACTTCAGATCCTTCTCTGCGCCGGGCACCTTCCACTTTTCCTTCAGGTTGCCACCCGATTGGAATGCATCTCTGATGCCATCAAAAATTCCCATAATTCTTAAATTTCTGCCGGAATGTTTAATTCAAGGCCTTCGAGCGCCAGTGCTTCCTCAAGGCGGCTCATCCCCAGCCCTTTTCTCAACAATTCTGGCTGATCGGAAGTTAAATCCAGAATGGTAGATTGTTCAGAGTTTAGTTTCTGTTGGTTATCAACAGTTACATCCACAATGTTATCAAACCGGCTCAAATATAAGGTCCTGTCTCCATCAGCCGGATGGCCGTTCTCAACTCCGGGTAAAATAGCCGTTTTTGCAAGCAGCGGATGGCCAAGCTCACCAATTAAATCAAGACAAATCGGATAATCCGGAACTCGGATCCCAACAGTTCGTTTTTTCGGATGGGTCAACAATCGAGGCACCTGCCGGGTTGCCGGTAAAATAAACGTATACGGCCCCGGTATCAGCCGCTTAATCAGTTTAAAATTATCATCAGACAGATGCGCAAAAGTTGACACATGCTCAAGGCTTTTGCACATAACTGTGAGGTGGTCTTTCTTGCCAAGCTGGCGAATTTGCCTGATCCGGTCTATTCCTTTTTTATTTTTATAGTCGCATACCAGGGCATATTGGCTGTCGGTGGGAATCAGCGCTACCGCACCGTTTAAAAGTTCGTCGGTCAGCTCAAAAATTCTTTTTTTGTGGGGAACTTCAGGGTGCAGTTTAATTCGATTTGCCATATCTCTAACTATTTATTTTTCAGTTCATTGTTACTCAGTTCGTCAGAACATTTTGTCTGCTTTATATCAATAACAGAATCTGCTATGTAAATATTCAATTTATCTGGCTTTTTCCAAAAAAATCTTCATTCAGAATTTTTCATAATTCGTTAATCTGATTGTACCGGTGGAACCGAAGTAACCGTTTATGCGCTCTTGTGCCACTTTTGACTTTACTCAGAATAAACAACGAAATAGATCAGGTTTTTGTTTATTTATTGAATAAGCTAACGTTAACCAAAATCAGATCAAGAAATGGATACAAAAATTAAAGCATGGTGGCTGGGTCATTCAGCATACAGGCTCGAATCGCCTTCAGGTAAAGTTATTTATATAGATCCGTTTTTGTCAGGCAATCCCAAAACTCCCGAAGATCAGAAAAGTCCGGAAGATGTGGATTATATTTTGCTCACACACGGCCATGAAGATCATGTGGGTGATACGCTTGAAATTGCCAAAAAAACCGGATGCAAGGTTGTTGCTCAGGTAGAACTATCACATCTGCTGAAAAAGCACGGGTTGAACGAAGATCAGCGGGTTGAATTTAACAAGGGCGGAACCATTCATTTTGATGATTTTTCCGTAACTCTGGTAAGTGCCAATCACAGCTCCTCCTTCGGCGGTGAGTATGCCGGTGAAGCGGGTGGAATTGTTGTCTCATTTGAAGACGACATTTGCTTCTACCATCTCGGTGATACCAATATTTTCAGTGACCTGGAACTTTACGGTGAATTATACGAACCTCATGTAATTGCCGTGCCAATCGGTGATTATTACACGATGGGGCCACAGGAAGCTGCAATGTGCTGCGAGATGATCCGCGCTAAAATGGCTGTTCCAATGCACTACGGCACGTTTCCTGTACTGACAGGTTCTCCTGAAGATTTCAAAAAATTTACCGGAGAATACTGCGAAACCGATGTTGTAATTCCCGAACCGGGAGAGCAGTTTTTATAAGGTTCAGTTTTAAGTTTATCAAAGGTTAATCAGGGTAGATACTCAATACCTGTTTAGCCTCTTTTGAACCGACAGGGCTGCATATATCCTGAATTAATCAATATTATTGATTTCAATTTTGGGAATTGGCCATAATCCGCCTGGTGAGTATTTTCCACGTATGTGCGCCCTTGCGGTTTTTATCACCGTACGATAGTATACGAGCTGAGACTGCCATAGATAGTTATCTCTGCGAAGAAATCAGCGTTAACCCGTCCTAAAAAATAGAATTTCCCGAAGTTCTACCGCTTTGCAGTACCACCAGATTGATTGTCAGGTACTGGGCTTCCATCCTTTTCATAGAGATATCCTGTTACAACGTTTGATGATTTCACTCCGCTGTCGCTGCGTGTGCAAAAAATGAGCTGATCAAGTCTGAATTGACGGACTTTGCTTGGAGATGCCGCATTTCACTTTCGAAAGTTCGGAGTTCGTCGTGACAAAATTGATTATGTTTTTAAAACTCCATGCTCTTTTTGGAGACTTCATGGTGAGTTTGAAGGTCATTTTACACACGATAATCACATATCGCGTCTTAACGGACTTTCAGACTGGCTGCTTTTACTAAAAAATTTTGTTCAGACGTGTTATTTGATTGATACCGTTCGGGCTTGAACACGTAAATTCGTATTTTAACGTTCTATCAAAAAAACCAATCAATGCGATTTTATGTCATCACGACTGATTAAACTATTTCTT
>SLPZ01000181.1 GCA_007131725.1 Balneolaceae bacterium | reverse complement strand
GAAAAACTCTCAGTAGTACAAAGCCCACGAAACGAATTCGAGTTTCTCAAACAGAAAAGAAACCTTTTTTGACAGGAAAGAATATTGCCTATTGACATTGGAGGCCATATATAGGTTTCTCGGTTCATCGGTTCATCGGCTTCACCGTTTTTCACTCCTCTTTTTCCAGCTCAATGAAGCTCGAAAGGGCAAACCCCTCACGATCTTCACCAATGGAAATCGCTGTAACTGAACCGTAAAACCTTTCACCTTCAGGGCGGGCATTCAGATAGAGTATATACAATTTGTGTGAGGTGTCGAGTGTGCCGAGTTCACCGAAAAAGACACCGCGCAGAAACCCGAACTCATCCACATACGGACGCGCAAGCGGAACCGGGCTGCTGTCTTCGAATTGAAAGTCGATATCGCCGTTTTCTTCAACAACCATTTTTAGCTGCCGCTCTCCTGAATAGGTTTTGATTTCACCGGACCATGATCCTACCAAAGAATTGAAATTGAGTTCGTTTTGCCTGACCATTGACGGCGGCCTGGTTTGATATTGTTCCGGATGAAACATCTTCACAATCTCATCAGCAATTGCAAGAGGCTGGCTGCTGTTGGAATTATGCAGCACAACCACAACCAAATCCGATTCCGGCACCAGCTTCAGCACCGTGCGTACACCAGCCATCCCACCCGAATGCCACACCTCTTTCAGCCCGCTCTCGTGCTCCGTGATGCTCCATCCCAAGCCATAACCCGAAAACTGGCTCATCCCTGTTTGCGAACTTTTAGAGTGCATCGCGGTGCGTAGCGAATCGGAGAGAATTTCAGCCGAAGATTCTTCCGAATTTCCCAGGCTGAACATCCCAAACCTTAGAAGATCGTGAACACTGCTGAAAACGGCCGATGCTCCCCTGTGGTCAAAATCATAAAATGGCAGCCGTTCCAGATCGTTTCCGTAGCGCACGGCATACTTTTCCGGCTCCGGTGATGCCATTCCCACCGATGAATGCTGCATCCCCAGCGGCTCAAAAATCTCCTCTCGCAAAAATGAAGTATAGCTTTTGCCAGAAACACTCCGGATTACATGATCGAGAACTCCGTACCCGATATTGGAGTACAGGTAGCGCTCACCAGGCTGATATGTCAGGATTCCATAGCGGCGAATCGACTCTTCCATGGGCGGCGGATTGATGGGAAAATCATCATAAAAAAAGTGATAATGCAGCGGCAAGCCACTGGTGTGATTGAGCACCCGGCGAACTGTGGCCCGATCTGCATCTGCGGCAAATCCGCTGATTTTTGTTTCATTTAGATACCGGTTTATCGGCTCGTCAAGATCGACTAATCCCCGGTCGGCAAGCATCAGAACTCCAGTTGCAGTAATTGGCTTGGTGACCGATGCAACGGAATATTTTGTGTAGGCTGTTGCCGGAATCTCATTATCAAGGTCGGCGTAGCCAAATGCTTCCTGCCAGATAATTTCTCCCTTGATGGCAACTCCCACCGCAATGGATGGAATATCAGGATTTGTTGTAAGATTTTTTACTTTTTCCCGTATTTCATGCAGCGTTTCAGGCGGAAATATAAAACTGCTCTCAGTACTCTCGTTCTGAGGATAAATATCAATTATTTGATCAGCAGCCAACAAAAAGTCATCATCCATTGCTTTTGTTACACTGCTATTAAAAAAAGTAACCGAAAAGAACAGAATCACTATCAAAAAAATAGTGTACGTAAACCCGGACAAAAAGCAATTACGGATCAGGCACATAAAAAGAGGGCAATTTTATTCAGTTCAAAATATATCAGTGGTAATCAAACAGGCAATGACATCATATCAACGATAAAAACGGCATAAGTGTATCCCGGTTTACCACGTCCACCGGTAGAGTTTGGGATTTTTTTGAACCCAGTGTGCTTTTCCGGGATATTTGATTCGCATGTTTACCAGCGGCCAGAAGATTTTACTGTAAATTCGGGAGGGATAAATGTATTCGGAAATTCCTGTTGCACGCAGGATATTTCCGTCTTTGTTGATCAGCAATTGCCCAAGGTATCGCTGATAAAAAGGGCCGTCATCCACCAGGTTGTCGAGCTGTAAAAATGCCTCAATTCCGTTTCCATTAAACTGAAGAGAACGTGCCGGCTGAAGGGCAAATTTGCTGAATCCGCGGTTAGCCATCTCCGCATTCTCCCCCATTTCTAAAACCTGGCTGCTGTTTTCAATAAGCCAGGCTTTTTTCTGCCACTCATCATCTTCAAACATCAAATAATATATAAAAGTTGAAGTTTTAGTGTGATAACGTCCCCAGTACCACTCTTTAAAACTCTCTTTCATCGGTTCGGTGCCGGTGTTGTGATCGTGATAGCCGATACCTTCAAATTGTATTTCTTCCTCATAAAAACCCCTGATCAAAATTTCGCCTTTCACTTCACAGCGGGGCATCACAAGATTCCAGGTATGAAGGGAATCATTGCCTGAATTTTGATCAGTCATCGAGGTTAAATCAAACGGGGAAGATGTGAATGTGAGGTTTGCCTGAACCGAATCTCCGTTTGGCAGGCTTTGATTCAGTTTAATTCTGTACTTTAGAGTATCATCAGTCAAAGAGCCGGAAAACTGATTCTT
>SLPZ01000049.1 GCA_007131725.1 Balneolaceae bacterium | reverse complement strand
TAAATTTATATATTTTTGAATGTCCACATCAATATTCTTCTCCCAAAAGAGATAGATGTTTTGAGGCCTGTCTTGTCCGATTAACAGTCTAAATTTGGCATAAGTCATAAATTCTTTAAAATGTATCCAACTCTGTTTGAATTAAAAGTAGGAGATTTTTTATTGATCATCTCATCATATCGTTTTTTTGGTGTTCTTGCCGCGATCTATTTCCTCTTTTTTTTGCAAAAGATTTTATATGAAAACGAACTCAGGAAAAGGGCAAGAGTTTTCATCGCTGTGATGATTGCATTATCTTTTCTGATAGGTGCGCGACTTCTGTTCATAATCATTTTTTTTGAACAGGTTTTAGACGACCCAGAACTAATTTATACTCTAAAGTTAACTAACTTTAGCCTTTACGGAGGCATGGGTTTATCTGTTCTGTCGTGGTACTTAATTACCAAACAGTATCAATTACCTTTCCTAAAACTAACAGACAGACTGATACCTCATGGAGCATTAGCATTGATGTTCTTTAGAGTTGGGTGCTTTTTAAATGGATGTTGTTTCGGAAAAACTACTGAGTTACCATTAGGTGTCACTTTTCCCCGAGGAAGTTTATCCCATAAAGTACAGCTTACGCCGAATCCATTCAGTTTCTTTACATCACCAAAAGCAGTACATCCAACACAACTTTATGAAATTTTAGGAGTATTATTAGCATTAATTATTGCATGGAATATTTGGAAAAAAAACAAAATATCAGGTCAATTATCTGCATTATTTATAATTTTTTACTCTGTAGCAAGAATCGCTAATCACTTTTTTAGATATTACCCGAATACTATAGTGTGGCCACAAACAATGCAAGCTCCTGTCATGTATAGCCTTATTATCTTATTATGTACAGCATTTGTTTTGGTTCAAACCAAGAATTCATGATGATAAGTTTGTAAGTCTGGATGTATAACCAAATTGATTCATTTCGGGCTCAAGTTTTTGCTCAAGTTCTATGACCTGATCATCACTTAAATAATCAGACCAGTTTTTGGTCTTTTGAATGATTGGTTTTGATAAATAGGGATCCATCTTATAGTCGCTCAATCTCTTTTCGCCCCCAGTTAAGGGCTCATTGAGGAATGGTTCATTGATATGGCCGCAAATCTGCCTGAATACTTGTTCGGGATTGTCGACAAAGTTTTCATACTTTACACACAATGCGTTATCAGATTTGTTCAATTCAGATACATACACAGACATATCACGATATCTTTTGATAAAATCTGGTAATGAAATATCCAACCACTTGCTGTCGGGATCTTTTTGTTTTCTTTTAATATAGGACGATAAAACATCAACCGGATGTCGTATGGTGATGATGATTTTTGAGTTGGGAAGGGTTTCAAATATCCGGTTGTATCGGAGTAGGTGGCGGGGTGTTTTTTCGATGAGCCGTTTACAGCCTCGCGCCTGTTTGGAATAGTAAAAATATTTTCTGATTACACGAGCGTTCAGTAATAAATTCCAGGATGCAGGTTTATCTGAAAAAAATCTGATTAGCCTTGACTTAACAAATATTTCCTGCCAAATTCTTTCTGGCCTTATGGATTTAAGATATTTAAGATAGGTTTCTTCATCCTCCAGCATATAGTTAAAAAGGGATGCCGGTTTTTGGTGGCTGATTATTGCAACATCCGGATTCAGAAAAATTTTCGTCTCTTCAAGACAGAGGTCTTTTGGCTTAAATGATGGATGTTTGAGAAAGGTTCTGTAAAGGAGTGTAGTTCCACTCCGTGGCGTTCCAACTATAAAAACCGGCTTTAGTTCAGAGTGGTAATCAGACATGCTAAATAGAAAATTATTGGTTTGATAAATAAAGACTCAGACCAGAGTTATGTCAAGCATAATTTATCGGTTTCTGGAATAAATAGTCTTCTCGTTTCAAAGGAAGAGATATAGGTTATGTATATCCAAAATTATTGACCTGATATGTTACTACTCGTCTTTAATACACCGTACTGATCGTCCAAAAGCCTTGTTTCCTCCAAATGTTCCACTACCTTCATCAGAAAAACCAAGTGTTTCTCCGTGTGTACTTGTAAAGTGATCACTTGCCCAATACTGCCCTGTTGTGCCACGGTTGCGAAGTTCACCCGTGAATGAGTGTAGGAATCCGGCAGCATGCAGCCGCAGCGTGGAGTTAAATGCCGCGGTGCGATTTCCCTCTCCCATGCCTCCGCGCTCAAATGGAGCTTCACGGAAAGCGCGAATTTCCTCAACGGTTGGCAGCCGCCAGGGATCGCCCAGCAGCAGGCGGCAGGGGTCGTTTTCGGGCTGCCATTTGGTGTCTTCATCAATTCTGTTTGTGCGCCATTGCGGAGTTAACACCTGTCCGTTGTGGTGAAAAGCCTGGCTTCGGTTAAACTGAAATTTCCATCCGGCACGCCCTGAATTGTCATCAACTGAGGACTGGGGTTCGTCTGTGGCACCAAGGTTTACGGCCAGCCATTTCTTGTCTCCTCCGGGGCCCGGCCAGTTTGCTTCAACAGTTGGGTAAGAGCGTTCATTGTAAATAGAAGCATTTCCCGGTGTAACTCCCTCCACGTAGCCGTGTGATACTACTTCAGGAGCATCGTGTGGACTGAGAAATTTTGAACACGAAAGCGTGCCTGCCAGAACAGGAATGAAAAAGAATAACAAATATTTTCTCATTTCGGGGATAGCGGAATAAATCGTTAAATACAGAAATTTCAGACTTACAGGAAAATAGGCAGTTCCTCTCACAAATCACAGAGAACAAATCACATTCAAACCGAAACAATGATTGCGGATGCAAAGGAGCTAAGGTTCAATTTGTAATCTCGTCTCAGAGTGATAATTTACAAACAGTGAAATGAAAAAAATCAAACAAAGTAAATTCAGTTATCATGAGCAGAACGATTAAAACAGGAATTATTGGGTATGGAAAATCAGCGAAAATTTTTCATGTGCCGCTGCTGAAAGCCATGGATGGATTTGAAGTCCGGTCGGTGCTGCAGCGAACCAAAAACGATTCAAAACTGGATTTTCCCGATGTGAAAATTATGAGAGACATGAAAGATCTGCTGAAAGATGATCAGCTCGATCTTGTAATCATCACGACCCCTAATCATCACCATTTCGATCAGGCGTTTGAAGCGCTGAATGCCGACAAGCATGTGGTGATTGAGAAACCATTTACTGTCACTTCCGATGGTGCAGAAAAACTGATTCGCCTTGCCAAATCAAAAAAGCGAATTCTCACCGTTTACCAGAATCGCCGCTGGGATGCCGATTTTCTGACGGTAAAAAAAGTGATCAAACAG
This sequence comes from Balneolaceae bacterium, assembly GCA_007131725.1. GTDB lineage: Bacteria > Bacteroidota > Rhodothermia > Balneolales > Balneolaceae > Rhodohalobacter. The sequence goes on along the minus strand of SLPZ01000049.1, from coordinate 27,032 downwards.
AAGTTAACCGGGGATATTGTTGAATTTGAGTCGTTCTACAACCGGTTCAGGAATTATTTAAGAGAGGACGCATGGAAAGAAAAAGACCTGCCCGGAAGCGGAATTTTGTATGATCTTTCTCCGCATTTGATTGACCAGGTTCTGCTGCTGTTTGGTGAACCCGAACAAATTTTTGCCGATATCCGGGCTCAGCGCGACGGAGATGCCGATGACTGGTTTGAGATTAACCTTTATTACCCGGCTTTTAAAGTAAAACTGAAGGCGGGAATGCTGGTGCCTGAACCGTCACCAAGATTTGTTGTACGGGGCAAAAAAGGCACGTTTGTGAAATTCGGACTGGACCGCCAGGAAAAAGACCTGGATGCCGGTAAAAATCCGCTGGATGAAGGATGGGGAGTTGAATCGGCAGAGGATTATGGCATTCTCTATAAAGAAAAGGATGGAGATATTGTTGAAGAGAAAATTGTATCGGAGCGGGGAAATTATCTCCAGTTTTATGAAAAGCTGAAATTTTCTGTTGAGAACTTTCGGGAACCACCCGTAAGTCCCGAAACGGCTAAGAAAGGGATAAAAATTATCGAAAAAGCCATTGAAAGCAACCAGGAAGGCCGGATTCTGGATTTGCGATTTTGAAAGAAGACTGTAGAAAAAACTAAATCAGCCGCTGATAAGAGGGGCTGGTTGAATGGGCTTCTTTTTTTAATTCGACTAAAAGGTGCATCAGCCTGCTTTCAAATAATGAATTTAGCGCATCAGCATTTTCACTCCGGTCATAGTCGATCGATTCACCTATCTTTAAAAACAGTTCCGGTTTATCGGTTTTTTCGAAACTGAAATAAATCCCGATGGGAACCACATCGATGTCCTGCCGTTTTTGTGCAATCCAGGCCAAACCTTTTTTGAAACTGATCTGATCTGTTTTGAAAGGCTCAATCACACCCTCAGGATATATAAAAAGTGAGGAATATGGCCGATCCATTGAATCTACTGCATATCGGAGTGATTTAATTACCGAACGGGGATTCTCTAAAGAGACAGAAAAAGCCCCGATTTTTTTAAAAAAAGTATGCTGCCTCATTTGCTTGTCTTCCATAATGGCGCGGGCATTTTGCCTGAAAATTTTGCGGTTCAGCAGCAGGGGTATCAGCCCGTCCCACCAGGAAGTGTGGTTCAGATAATAAAGGGTTTTGCTGTGTTCTTCGGGGTGATAATTTTGTTGACACCAAACCCTGTGAAATCGCCTTCGGAACAGAAGCCGCACATACCAGTCAAAAATTAAAATAAACCAGCCCGATTCTTTGGCCGGTATAAAATCAGATTGGGATTTTTTCAAACCGATAACCTGTTCTATTGAGTAGTTACAGAATTATTAAAATAACGAACTGACCGAAAGTTAATCAGCTTTTTATCAAATGAATTTTACAGATAGCAAAATCGCAGAATACGCAGAATCGTTCACATCAGAAGAATCCGGGCTAATTCAGCGTCTGCTGGAGGTTTCCGTCGAGAAGATGGAGCATGTGGATATGCTGAGCGGCCGGCAGGTTGGCATGTTGCTGAGATTGCTTGTTCAGATTTCTGGTGCGAAAAGAGTACTGGATATCGGCACCTTTACAGGCTATTCGGCAATGATGATGGCCGATGTTCTTCCGGAAGATGGAGAGCTGATCACCATCGAATTTAATGAGCACTATCGCCAGGTTTCTGATCTGTTTTTGAGTGAACCACCCTTCGATAAAAGAATCTATCAGATTATGGGGAATGCGCTCGAAATAATTCCAAGAATGGAAGGTGATTTTGATCTGATTTTTCTGGATGCGGATAAAATCAACTATCCAAAATATTTCCAGGTTTGCAAAACAAAGCTGAGGAAAGGCGGTTTGTTTGTGATTGATAATGTGCTCTGGGGAGGAAAAGTGATTGACCAAAGTGATGAGAAAGCAAAAGCGGTTCACAAAATGAATGAAATGATCCGCGAAGATCCACAAACCGAACAGGTGATACTGCCGGTACGGGATGGGATTACAATTCTCAGGTTAAAGTAATGTACGCCGGACAGCTTGCCCGGCACACATGTACAACGGGCAGTTCACTCAACGAAGTTTAACACGTAGTTGAGCCTGCCCGTTACTCTTCATTTTTATATATGCTAAAAATGGACTTGCCAGAACAAAATCTATCCCCCGATCTGCAATCAAAACCATTCAACTTCTTTCCAGTCCGGACAAGCTGTCCGGCGTTCAGTTTACTTTTTACTCCCTTTGTAAAGCTCGTACTCCAGCAGCCTGCACTCCAGGGTTGAGTTGAAGAAGCGTGTACGGCTTTTTGCCCTCAGGCCTATTTTTTTAGCAAGCTTCATGTTGGCTGTGAAAACATATCCCGTTTTTCCGGGGCAGTTTGTTTTCATGAAGTCGCCGATGTTTTTATAGAGCGGCCGCAGATCGGTGTCCTCACCGAGGCGCATTCCGTAGGGCGGGTTAATCACCACAACACCATCGCCGTCTGGCACCGGGGTGTCGTTCAGTTCGCAAGTTTCAAACTCAATCAGGTGGTCGATTCCGGCGGTCTGAGCATTTTTTTTGGCAGCGAGTATTGCATTCGGGTCATGGTCGGTGGCAATGAAACGTCCGCTTTCAATACGGTTTTGATTTTTTCGGGCTTCATCCCGAATAGATTGATAATAATCTTGCTGATAGTCCACAATGTGCATAAAACCGAAATTATTCCGGAGGGATGCAGGCGCCCGGTTCAGTGCTTTCATCACGGCTTCTATTACGATGGTTCCACTGCCCGTCATCGGGTTGATGAAGTGTTTTCCCGGTTTCCATTTTGTGGATTCCACAATGCCGGCAGCCAGTGTTTCCTGCATCGGGGCAGAGGCCGAGGTGCTTCGATAATTCCTGCGTGAAAGTGATTCGCCCGAAGTGTCGATAAAAATCCGTGCGGTATCACGGTTCCAGTACAAAAAAAGTACGCTTTTCTGGAGGTCAGAACCGCTGTCCGGGCGGATGTTTTTTTTGAACCGGATTCGGTCGGCTACCGCATCTTTCACCACAAGGTTGGCATATTGGTCATTTTCTATTGTGGGGTGGTCAATCCTTGATGTAACACTGAAATAACCATTGTACGGAATCCAGTTTTCCCAGGGTAGTTTTTTCAGCCAGTTGCGCAGTTTTTCAGGGCTTTGGATTGGCTTCTCATCAATCAGATAATGTACCCTGTGAGCAGTTCTGAGCCAGAAATTGAGTTTGATACAATCGTTCAGGGTTGCTTTTATTTCAATCCCGGTTTCGCGCACTTCAGCAGGGCGGTAGCCCAACTGCTGAACTTCTTTTTTTAAAAATGGGGCCAGGCCCAGAGGACATGAAATACTGACGGTGCCAGCTTTATTAAAATCTGCCATTTGAGGGTTTTGTTAAATTTTTTCCGTGCAGGTACAGCCCGGTGAAGGCATACTTATCTTATCATCGAAGAAGATAGTTTGGAATCACTCTCACATCAAATATGGATGTGAAAATATGAGAAGAGATTTTGATGAATCATGCGAGCGCTATGAATGCACTCGCAGATTCAAATATAATTAATCTGATTTTTCGCCTAATTCAACCAGTTCAATATCAAATGTAAGGTCTTTACCTGCAAGAGGATGGTTGGCGTCGAGAGTAAGGTCGTTTTCACCAACTTCAGTAATCCGAACCGGGATGGGCTGGCCATTGGGCTGGTTTACCTGTAGCTGCATACCTACCTGTGGTTCAACATCATTGGGAAGCTGATCTTTGGGTACTTTAATCACAAGATCTTCTCTTGCTTCGCCGTATGCTTCGTTGCTCGGAATGTCTACCTGTGCAGAATCACCTTCACTCATTCCTTTCACGGCTTTTTCAAACCCCGGTATTAACTGGCCTTCTCCTAATTTAAATTCTAATGGTTCTCTTTCTCTGGAAGTATCAAAAACTTCACCATCTTCAAGAGTTCCTGTATAATGTACTTTTACGGTATCACCGTCTTTTGCTTTAGACAAAATGTTCCTATTCTTTAATTAAAATTTGTTTGAACCTTAAAGATACTGATATTTATGATCAATTGTGAATTGAAACCCTCTATGCGTTAGCAATGCGATGTCTATAAAAGAAATTTTTAATCAAACAAAAACCATTGCGGTAATTGGCTGCTCATCCCGAACTTATCGAACCAGCTACCAGATTTCGGCTTATCTGCAAAAAGAGGGCTTCAACATCATTCCGGTAAATCCAAATGAGGAGGCCGTATTGGGGCAAACAGCTCATCCCGCAATGAGTCATCTGCCGAATGATGTTAAGGTTGAGATGGCCTTGATCTTCAGGAATCGGCGCTATACCGAAGAGATGGTAAAGCAGGTAATAAATTGGACTGAAACGACGGGACAAAAACCGGTGATCTGGACGCAGTTAAACGTGAGCTCTCCCGGTGCGAAACAGCTTGCTGAAGATTATGGCCTGACATACGTGGAAAACCGGTGCGCAATGGTAGAACACCGGAAAATTAATAGCTGACGGTTTTCTTAATTTTCTTCTTTGAATAACCGTAGTTTTCGCTCATCAGAAAATTCATCCATTTTTGATGAGAGGATGACTTCAATTTCCTTCCGTTCATCTTCGGGAATAGATGTTACAAAGTGGCGGATTCTCTCATTTTTCGGGGCTTCCTGTGCCATATACTCAATTTCCAGCACCGATTCGCCCTGCCAGCTCCATGCAATTACCTCATCCCAGGGGATAAACCGGTCGAGCAGCAAAATTCCGTTCGAGCGAAATTCGGGAACAACTTTCAGTGTCCAGGTAAAAAAACCAAAGCAGATCAGTGAGATGCCCGATGTCATTCGAATGCCCGTCACCGGCTGGTCGGTAAGTATAGCCGTTCTGAAAATGCCGTAAAGAATAATCACCACGGCGAGCAGGTTAGGGGCGTGATCAATCCAGAAGGAGCGGTGCTGATAGAGCAGGTGCCGTCCCTCTTTTCTAAGGCCAAGCAGCCGAAAACCATACCCGGTAAAAAAACCGCCGATGAGCGAATAGAGTACCATCATGACTGGGGCGGCAACCGACTGCGGAAAAAAGCCCAGCACATAGAGCACCATCATGATCGTAAACAGCATGAGAACGATGAGGGCGCTGTTCAATACATTGGTTTTGGTGAGCCTGTCGAACGTGAACCAGGACTGGTTTCCGGCATATCCGCCAGCGATAAAAACAAAAACGAGTAAAAGATTTAAAATCCACATGAATTGAACGTATTTTCAGACCTGTAATGTTACTAACCCATTAACCGAACCGCAAACAAATTCAAACCATGGATAAACAATTTACACCGGTTTCTATTGATGTTGGAAACAGTGAACAAATTTTGACAATTGAATGGGCAGACGGACACAAAAGCCGCTTTCACTTATTCGGTTTGAGAAAAAATTGCCCATGTGTAACTTGTCGCGGCGGTCACGAGATGATGGGACGGTATGAACCTGAACTTTTCCTGGTTGAACCTACCCGAACGTATAAAATTGTATCGGCCGAGCCGGTTGGCAACCATGCCCTGAAAATTAAATGGGATGATGGCCATAACGCGGGTATGTACCGATGGGAGCTTTTGCGGCATATGGACTTAACAGTGGATAAGCTGAAAAAAGAAAAAGGCGCTTAAATTGCACGCCCTCTGACAAGTCCGATTGCGCCGCCCACTGTAGCTGCCGCACCCAAAATCAGAAGCCAGATAGTTCTGTTATCAGGCCTTGCAGTTACATAATCACCGATTTCTGACTGAAATTGCTGATATTCCTGGTTTCCGATCCAGAGCAGTGCCAGCCCGAGGATGAAAAAAAGGAGTGGTAACCATCGTTTTTGGAAGAAATTGTCTGATTGTTTCGTTTCAGACATAAAAAAACTGTCTTCTGTTTAGAACTTTTATGATCAGGTTAAGATTAATAAACCCTATAATGATAACGAAAAGCAGGTTAGGAACGTTTTTGAATTAATCCGAATAATCCGGCAGCTACGCCTGCAGCCCCGCCTATCATCATCCATAAAGCGCTGCTGTCGGGTGAACCTGTTATAGCTTCTTCAATTTCTGATTGCATTGATTGATATTCCTGGTAGCCAAAATAAAGAAGCAGTACTCCTGCGATGAGTAATGCAGCGGATATCATTTTTTTCATTGGGTTTTCTCTTGTTTGGAGTTGGTTTGAAAGTAATCCTCCCTGACTTCAAGCAGTTTTAAGATACGTACCATACTTTTCTTTTTTTGGAGAATATTCCGCGTGTAGTAAATCGTAGAAAAAATGACAAAAGCCCAGGATGCCAGCCCGAGTGACAAATTCATGGTACCCCCGGTATAGCCGTATTCAATAAACTGCATTACGCTGAGAATTGAAAATATCAGTATCGATAAAATCACAAAAAAACCGAGTATTCTTGTCTGCCTTAAGGATTTATTTGCAAATTTTTCAAAATCGCCGTTTTTAATCCATTCTTTGCGGTCAGAAAACATCAGCAAATGGCTGTATTGGTTAATTTCTTCTTTAATCATCGCGAGAAAAATATCGTCCTTCATCAAACCGGGATTTTATATGATCATTAAGCTGATAGTCAAACTACGATGCTTATTATAAACATACGATAAAAAAATATCGGATGTGGTTTCAATGAGTGGTGGATTACAAAGGAACTGAAATATTCGTCTGACGAATAGATGGTGCATAAATCATCTTCAAATCAATTTTCCTGATTTAAGGATGTATCCAGTCAAGTGGAAGTTCGTCTGACGAATTCTTCAAATATAGACACAGGTTCTAAGGCAAAAGCGGGAACAGGCAGAGGTTGGCACAAACGAGACGTTTGCGCCATTTGATACTTCGACAAGCTTAGCACAGGCTGTTTGCGCCTTATGATTCGTCTGACGAATAGATAGGGCATAAACCATCTTCCAATCAATTTTCCTGATATAAGGGTGTACCCAGTCAAGTGGAAGTTCGTCTGACGAATTTTCCAAATATGGACACAGATTCTAAGGCAAAAGCGGGAACAGGCAAAGGTTGGCACAAACGAGACGTTTGCGCCATTTGAGCCAGTAAAGTTAAATGATTGCCCTGCTCTGTAAAAAGCCGTTACGATTCTGAAACAAGTCTGAAATCGCCAAAGCCCGTGGTTGCTTCAAAAATCAGCGTACGGTTTGGGTATGTCCATACTTCGCGGGTCGGTGCGTCGGTTGGAAGGCGCCGTTCAATATTATCCGGGGCACCGTACAAAATATATGCCCGTCCCTGGTCGGTATCGTAGCCGGGTGTCTGCAGAGACGTAAAATTTTGATAGGCATAATCTATTCGACGGTAATATTCTGCCATCAGCTCATTAAATTCAGTTTCCGGGGTTGGATCACGCTGTGCCCAGAACTCTCTGAATTTCTCTTCTCTTTCGGATGTAGACCCGGAATTGATTCGTCTCAGCTCGCGGTCATCCACGATAAACCTCAGCATTTCTATGGCTACATCCAGGTTATAGAGGCTTATCGGCATATCAAGCCATTGCGAGTTGACGTTTCTTTGGCCAACTGGCTCATCCCTGCCCTCCGCAGTCAGGCTCAGCCTATACCGTGCATTCTCAAATTCTTGGTTGGGAATTTCCACATAAGCGTAGCGGATTCCCTCATCCTGCAATTCGGCCTGAATAGAAATATCGTTACCGTTTTTAAATACACGTGCTGATGATAGCTTGACGATTTGATCACTGGTGATTGTTTCAGTATGGCGAATTTCACCGTTTTCAGTGCTGCCTGATCTAAGCCTGTGCAGATTCAAAATAAACTCATCAACATCAATTGCAGACTCCGATGGAATTTTGATCAACAGGTGATAATCCTGTCCATAAAGAACATTGTTACCGTAGTTGAGCAGAGTTCCGGTTAACTGGTTACCGGTCACTGACAGGTCACTCATCAGAATAAACTCTGCACTTTCGCTATCCTGGTAATTTTCAACTCTGAAATTGCGCCTGCTCGAGGATTGTTCTCTGATAGATCCTGCCCTGGCAAGCTGCAGTTCGTAATGATACACTCCTTCATCCAGCTCAGTATGGATGTATCCCTGTGCATAATCGCTTCTCGATTTGGTTTGCTCAAAATTATCTACCCAGACAGTATCCTGCCAGGCATCCCTGAAAACCGAAGGTGCAGTGGATGATCTGCGGGATGTGGGAGCAGTACCTTCAAATACTTCGAGACCCATTCTGAGCGGGGCAAAATATTCGGCCTCAGGCTGCGGTGGTGACATATCTGGCCTGATTCTCAAAAAGGGCAGAAAATCGTAATCGAGCCTGAAAATAACGCTAAATTGGGCAGTTGAATCGTCAACAGGCAGTAAAACATGGTCAACATAAGAAGAAGGCTGGTCGGTTCTCTGAAGCAGTGATTCGTAAGTGGTTAATCTGCGCTGGGCATCAGCATCAAAAACAGAAAAAAACAGAATAGCCGCCAACAGAATAGTAAATTTGTGCATTTTAATGGGGTTTAATAATTAAGAAAGAAAAATCTTTCACCGGTTTATCTTTGGAACGTGAACGATACAATCAGTATTATCAATCCCGGTAAATTAATTTAATCATTCTGATCATGAAAAATAGTTGGATGCAGCAATTGCTTGAATCTTTGCGAGCCGAAGAAGCAGTAATAAAAAAGGGTGGAGGCGCGAAAAGAATTGAAAAAGAGCACATAAAAGGCAAATTAACAGCCAGAGAGCGGATTACCCTTCTTCTTGATGAGGACGAAAATTTTCAGGAAATAGGCTTATGGGCGGCATACGGTATGTATCGCGAGGAGGGGGGATGCCCATCTGCCGGGGTGATTGCCGGAATTGGCAAAGTTTGCGGTAAAACCTGCATGATTGTGGCGAATGATGCCACCGTAAAAGCGGGCGCCTGGTTTCCGATGACGGCCAAAAAGAATTTACGGGCTCAGGAGATTGCCATCGAAAATCACATACCCATCATCTATCTGGTAGATTCGGCCGGGGTGTATCTGCCCATGCAGGATGAAATATTTCCCGATAAAGAACATTTTGGGAGAATTTTTCGCAATAACGCCGTGATCAGTGCAAAAGGCATTCCGCAGATTGCCGCCATTATGGGAAGCTGTGTGGCCGGCGGGGCGTACCTGCCCATAATGAGCGATGAAGCACTGATTGTTGACGGCACAGGGAGTGTGTTTCTGGCGGGAAGCTATCTTGTTAAAGCGGCCATTGGTGAGAATGTGGACAACGAAACCCTGGGCGGCGCCACCACGCATACCGAAATCAGCGGGGTGACCGATTATAAAATGAAAGATGATACCGAATGCATCCTCACCATCCGAAACCTGGTTGATAAACTTGGCCCAATGCAAAAAGCCGGGTTTAATCGCAAAAAAGCAGTACAACCGGAAATGAACATTTCTGAGGTAATGGCGGATTTTCCGAACGACCGCACAAAACCCTATGATATGATTCCAGTCATCAAAAGCCTGATAGATACCGGCAGTTTTACGGAATACAAAAAAGGATACGGACAAACACTGATTACCGGCTATGCACGAATTGACGGCTGGAGTGTGGGAATTGTGGCCAATCAGAGAACCATCGTGCGTTCCAAAACCGGCGAAATGCAAATCGGCGGAGTGATTTACTCCGACAGCGCCGACAAGGCAGCCCGTTTCATCATGAACTGCAATCAGAAAAAAGTTCCTATTCTTTTCTTGCAGGATGTGACCGGGTTTATGATCGGAAAGCGCAGCGAACACGGAGGCATCATCAAAGACGGGGCGAAGATGGTGAATGCCGTGGCAAATTCCGTAGTGCCGAAAATTACCGTGATTGTTGGGAACAGTTACGGGGCGGGAAATTATGCGATGTGCGGTAAAGCTTACGATCCGCGATTTATTTACGCCTGGCCATCGGCTAAAATAGCCGTGATGGGCGGCACACAGGCGGCTAAAGTGTTAACTCAAATCCAGGTTTCTGCCCTTGAGAAAAAAGGAGAGCAACTGAGTGATGATGACAAAGCTTCGATACTCGAAAAAATCAAATCCCGCTACGATAAACAAACCGATGTTAGGTATGCAGCAGCGCGATTATGGGTAGATGGTATCATAACACCGGAAAATACCCGCTCCAGAATCTCCAAAGCCATTGAGTGTGCCAATCATAATCCCGAAATCCCTGAATTCAAGACAGGGGTGATTCAGGTTTAAGGTTCATAAAACTCACTTTAACTTACCCCCTGCATTAAAAGGGCAGTGATGTAGGCACCGTAGGTTCCAACGGCATATCCGAGAACGGCCAGCAGCACACCAACGGGCGCCAGAGAGGGATGAAAAGCGGATGCCACAATAGGAGCAGATGCCGCACCGCCGATATTTGCCTGGCTTCCCACTGCTGTAAAAAAGAAGGGAGCTTTAATTAAAAAACCAACAAACAGCAACAGCGTTATGTGTACCAAAATCCAGACTCCGCCAATCACAAAATAACCGGGGGCATCCAGTATAGATGCAATATTCATTTTCATGCCGATGGTCATCACCAGAATATAGATAAACAAGCTGCCAATTTTTGAGGCTCCGGCGCCTTCAAGTTCACGAAGCGGAGTAAATGAGATTAATAACCCTCCGGTAGTTGCTATTACAATCAGCCAAAAGAAAGAGGAATCGAGGCTGAAACTTGCCAGGAGCGGAGAGTTTTCTGCAATCCACGGGGCGATGATATCACCGCCCAGGTGGCCTAATGCCGTAATGATAAAGGCAACGGCGCCGATTTTCACGAAATCCAGAAATGAGGGGACCCTGGCTATACTTTCTCTATATGCTTCAATCCGGTCCCGCAGATCATGTATAGCTGAAGAATCGGCTTTGAACCATTTGTCCAGCTTATCCGACATCCCGGCGCCATACAGCAAAAAGGCAAGCCAGACACTTGCCACGAGAATATCTACGGTAACCATGGCTCCGAAAAGTTCATCACTCGGGCCAAACACCTCGTACATTGCCGCCTGGTTTGCCCCGCCGCCGATCCAGCTTCCCGCAATGGTTGACAACCCGCGCCAGACCTCATCCGGGCCAACTCCTCCAACAATTTCGGGATTAAAAAAACCGACAATGATGATAGCTAAAGGCCCGCCAATCATAATCCCGGCTGTGCCAGTAATAAACATAATGATCGCTTTCGGCCCCAGATTCAGCACACCTTTTAGATCAATACTGAGTGTGAGAAGTACAAGGCAAGCCGGGAGTAAATACCGTGAGGCGACAAAATAGAGGTTCGAATCCGGTTCATATACAACCCCAAAGGTGCTCAGCAGTGATGGAATGAAATAGCAGAGCAGCAGTGCAGGCACAAACTTGTAGAACTTTTGCCAAAACGGATGTTTACTGTGAGAGGTAATAAAAATTACGGCAAGAATGGCCATCAATACGCCAAATATGACGGCATCATTTGTCAAGAGGGCGGTTAGTGGCAGCATAGAACAGTCGGTTAATTATTGTCATTTTTTCAAGATGGAAACATTCCGGTTAAAAAGCACGAAAATTTGTTTTTCTTTAAATCATTTTTTTGAGTCTGAAACAATTCGTTTGAACGGCTGAAAGAAGCTCGTTACCTTGCTTTCGCAGTTGATTACATTTATGATTAAAACTGCATCCGTTTCAAACATACTAAAACAAAACCATCATGAAAGATTTCATCAAAATCGCATCCGGACAGGGCTTTTGGGGAGACCTGCCCGATGCCCCTGTTCACCAGGTAAAAAAGGGAAAAATCGATTACCTGGTGATGGATTACCTGGCCGAAGTAACGATGTCCATCATGCAAAAACAGCGCATGAGAAATGAGAAATTCGGCTATGCCCGCGATTTTGTGGATGTGATTGAAGCCACCCTTCATGAAATCAAACACGAAGGGGTGAAAGTGATCTCCAACGCCGGAGGGGTCAACCCGAACGCCTGTAAAGATGTAATCCTCGAAATTGCGAAAAAAGGCGGTTATGATGGCGTTAATATTGCCGTGGTGGATGGCGACGATATTTTGCCAGGACTGGACGAACTGACAGAACAGGGGCACACACTGAAAAATATGGAAACCGGCGCTTCCATTTCTGAGGTGAAAGACAAACTGCTTAGCGCAAATGTCTATTTCGGATGCCGCCCGATTGTGGAAGCCCTTGAAAAAGGCGCCGATATTATCATAACCGGCCGTGTTACCGACACCGGGCTCACACTGGCCCCGATGGTTTACGAGTTCGGCTGGGATTACGAGGATTTTGACCTGATGGCGGCCGGAACGGTGGCCGGACATATAATCGAGTGCGGCGGTCAGGTAACGGGCGGAAATTTCACGGACTGGGAGAATGTATTCAACCTTGCGGAGATCGGCTTCCCCATTATTGAGGCATACCCGGACGGATTTTTTTACGTAACCAAGCACGAAGGCACCGGCGGCCTGGTTTCTGAAATGACCGTAAAAGAGCAGTTACTCTACGAAATTGGAAATCCTGCAGAATACATCACACCCGATTGCATTGCCGATTTTACCACCTTTCAGATAAAAGAAGAAGGCAAAAACCGTGTGAAAATCTGGGGAATAAAGGGCTATCCCGATACACCCACTTATAAAATTTCTGCCAGTTACATTGATGGTTACAAACTTTCATCCACCCTTGTTTACTGCTGGCCGGATGCCGTGAAAAAAGCGCAAACTGCCGGAGAAATTCTACTGAAGAGAGCAGAAAATCTTGGAATCGAATTTCGTGATGTAAATATTGAACTTGTAGGTTTGAACGCATGCAATGAAGATCCCGGCGAACTTGAAAAATATCAAAGCGATTTAAACGAGGTGCAGTTTAGAATTTCGGTTCACGGAGATTCAAGGGAAGGCCTTGACCGTTTTGGAAAAGAGATTGCCCCGCTGATTCTAACAGGGCCAAGCGGAGTAACCGGATTTGCCGGCGGCCGGCCAAAAGCGAGCGAAGTTGTGGCATACTGGCCTGCGCTTCTCGACAAAAAAGCGGCAAAACCAGTTGTAAATCTTTTTAGTTCATAACTCACCGACTGAACTTTTTGGGTCATTCAGTTAGAATCAGGCCGATATTCAGGCAGAGATTTCACAAAAAATTCAGGAAGTAGAGCGAATAGTTCATTAAATTCAGCACAATATTTAACTAACGCATTTAATCAGAAAAACAGCAGTATGGTTATTGGGATTATAGGAGCAGGAATTTCCGGTTTAACAGCAGGAAGGCTGCTGGCAAGAGCCGGTCATGAGGTCACCATTTTTGAAAAAAGCAAGGGATTTGGAGGCAGGATGGCTACAAGGTATGCCGGAAAAGATAACCAGACCAGGCTGGATCACGGGCTTTCTTATTTTGAGGCAGAGTCATCGGAATTCCGGGAGTTTGCAGCAGAGTTGCTCGAAAAAAAACTGATAAAATCCTGGGGGGATAAATTTTTTGTTTACGACGGTGATAAACTATACGACAAGAATCCCAACGATCCCGGTAAATCCTTTTATACATCAGTTGATGGCATGAACAGCATCGGGAAATATCTTTCCCGCTGGGTGGATGTTCAGACCGGAAATAAAGTGGGCGGCCTCACCTATTTTGGCGGCAACCGAACCCGGAAACGCCCCTGGATAATCAATTTTACGAGCAGTGCTACATTCAGCGCTGATGCCGTGATTATTGCCCTGCCCGCACCCCAGGCATACGGTATTCTCTCAACAACTATTGATGAAACCAATACTTTGAAGATTGTTCGCCAGATTGATGAAATTTCATACAAGCCTGCATTTTCTTTGATGGCAGGTTACGGAGACAGGGAAATGCCGGAATGGAATGCCGTGCTTTGCACAAACAGCAAACTCCGATTTATCTCCAACGAAGCTTCAAAACGAGATAAAAAACAAGAGTGTTCGTTTGTTTTGCATGCAGGCAAAGAGTTTACAAGAAAACACAGAGACAGTGATGAAGATACTGTTACCCGCGAAATGCTTGCTGAATTTGCTGAAATAGCCGGAGGGTGGGCTGCATCACCGGATTGGTATCAGCTTCATTTCTGGAAATACAGCAGGGCCGAAAAAGTGATGGATTCCCCATATTTTGAACTGGAGAATCATGAAGCTCCACTTGCGGTTGTGGGAGATTATTTTGAGGGAAATAAAGTTGATAATGCATACAGGTCGGGATATCTTCTTGCAAGGCATTGGCTTGATAAATTCGATAAATAACGGCCTGCTATTTAGTAAAACGTGTGCTCAAATAACCGGTTAATTACGTAATTCTGTATGAAGTGAACGGGTGCCGGACATAATCCGTTTTTAGAGACATTCCTTAAATCCTGTTTGTAGCCAAACACAGTGGATTCATTAAAAAAGTTAAATCAATACTTAAAAAAATATAAGGGAACTCTTCTTTTAGGAGCACTTTTTCTGACCGGTGCGAACTTCTTCCTGATCTGGATTCCTGTTCTCATTCGCCAAACAATGGACGAAGTTGAGCTGCTGGGTGAGGAATATGTGGGCGAGTATGATTCTCTTTTTTATGTTCTGTTTTCCAGCGAGGCGGGTGGAATACTTGCATATAATTCTTTTCTTCTGATCGGAACTGTGGCCCTTTATGGAGTGCTGCTTTTTGCCACCCGGCAGACACTGATTGTGAGCTCCAGAAAAATTGAGTTCGACATCCGTAACAAAATTATGGATAAGCTGCTGAAACTGCCGCAGCGCTATTTTGCAGAAAACACCTCCGGAGAAATTTACACAAGAGCTACAGAAGATGTTGCCAGAGTTCGCGAATATTTCGGCCCTGTACTGATGTACACCATCAACACCATTACTCGGGCAGGTTTTATCATAACCATGATGCTGATTGTAAATCCGCAATTAACACTCTGGGCGCTGTTGCCGCTGCCATTTCTGTCTGCATTTGCCTACTGGGTCAGCGGCTTCATCAACAAGTACCAGCTCATCATACAGAAACAATATTCCAGGATAGCCGGAAAAGCCCAGGAAACGTTTAGCAGCATACGGCTCATCAAAGCATTTAACAGAACCGATTACGAGCAGAAACGTTTTGAACTGGAGAGTGATGAGTATCGTAAAAAGAAGCTCAAGCTCGATTTGGTGGAATCCCTGTTTCACCCAACCCTGAACCTGCTCATTGGCACAGCGATTCTGATTGTAATTTGGCAGGGTGGATTGATGGTGATGGAAGGACTGATCACCATCGGAAATATCGCCGAATTTGTAATCTATGTTTCATATCTCACATGGCCGGTGGCTTCGCTCGGGTATACCGTAAACAGGCTGCAAAAATCTCTTGCATCGTGGGAGCGAATTGACAATGTGCTGAACGAGCCGGTAGAAATTCGTGATGAGGATGAATTTGCTGAAGAAGTGTTTGAAGATGTGAAGGGTGAAATTATTTTTGATAAAGTAAGCTTCAAATATCCCGGCTCCACTGAGTTCGCTCTCAAAGATATCAGTTTTACCATACCGGCCGGCAGCAGTGTTGCGATTGTGGGTAGAACCGGCGCCGGAAAAACCTCACTTGTTAATCTCATTCCCCGGCTCTTTGACCCGACCGAAGGTGAAATTTTTATTGATGGAAAAAACCTGAAGGAATGGAATTTAACCCGTCTCAGACGGTCTGTAGGCTATGTTCCGCAGGAAACTTTTCTGTTCTCAACCACGATAAAAGAGAACATCGGCTTTGGAGTTGAAGAAGCTTCGATGAGTGAAATTGAACAGGCTGCAGAAAATGCCCAGGTTTTAGACAATATTTTGGATTTTGAGAAAAAATTTGAGACACTTGTAGGTGAAAGGGGCATCACGCTGTCGGGAGGACAAAAACAACGGACAGCCATTGCAAGAGCTATTATAAAAAACCCGGGAATTGTTATATTTGATGACTCTCTCAGCGCTGTAGATACGAAAACGGAAGCAGCTATATTAGAACATTTGCGAGTAAAGCTGGCTAACACCACCACAATCATGATTTCGCACAGAATTTCTACGGTAAAAAACGCCGACACAATTTTTTATATTCAAAACGGTTCAATAGTTGAGTACGGAACTCATAAGGAACTTTTGAAAAAAGAAGGACATTACTCCGACATGTATCACAAACAATTACTTGAACAAGAATTGGCTCAAATTTAAAAAATCACATAAACGGGGATCTTTTGTTTGAACGGCAAAAACCCAAAAACATAGCGGGAGAAAACTATGATCATTGTACCTTTAGGAGTTGCATCAGCGACACCCACAGCAGTCAGACATTTGCCATCAGTTGCCCTTTGGAGAGAAGGTGATGTGCACCTATTCGATTGCGGCGAAAATGCCCAAATGCGAATGCTGCAAGCCGGCCTGAAGCGGTCAAAAATTGAAAACATCCTGATAAGCCACTTTGATGTGGATCATTTTTCAGGCCTCATTGGCCTGTTATCCACATTGCAGCTTCAGCGAAGAGAAAAACTTCTGACCATTGCAGGGCCGAAAGGCATAAAAGAATTTGTAGAGTGGAACATCAATTTTGCAAAGATTGATCTCAATTTTGAGCTCAAATTTGTAGAGGTGGAAGAAGGATTTGAATCCGAAAGGGTGGTGGATGAAGAAGAATATTATATTGAAGCCCGTCCACTAAACCACACCTCGTTCTGCATAGGTTACCGGTTTCAGGAGAAAGACCGTCCCGGCAAAGTAGATTCCGAAAAAGCGGAAGCTCTCGGCATCACCGAAGACGAGCAATACAAAGCCCTGAAAGCGGGAGAAGATGTGGAGCTCGAAGACGGAACCATCGTAAAATCGTACGATATCGTTGGCCATCCGCGGCCTGGAGATAGTTTTGCCTATATAACCGATACACGCTACTGCCCGAATGCGGTGAAGCTGGCCATGAATACCAACATTCTCTATCACGAGGCCACTTTCAGCGAGTCGCTTGCCGATAAAGCAGCCGAAACGGGGCACTCTACATCAGCCGATGCCGCACGGGTGGCAAACGAGGCACAGACCAAACTTCTGGTGATTGCGCACTTTTCAGCCAGATACACCAATCCGTTTGTGTTGCTGCGCGAGGCCAGGGCAAAATTCTTCCCGGCATGGCTTGCAACAGAGCTGCGACCCATCTATACCAATCCTGCACAGGAAAAAGGCATCGTAAAGCAGCGTGTCTATCTCAAAGAAGTTGATGAAAAAGCCAGCTCAAAAGGTGGGCCGAAAAAGAGATCACGCGGCGATAAAGGTGACAAGAAACGATTCAGAAAACGAAAAGGTTCTTCAGACTATAAAAGCCGCAGCCGGGATGATTCATCAAGGCGGCGGAAAAGACGGCCGGACAGCCAGGGATATAAAAAGAAAAACGACGACAATAATGATCAGGGCTCATCCAGGCCGCCCAAGCACATTACACCGAGAACTCCTTTTGACAATTTCGATCGGTTCTAATTTCGGTTGTTCGAAATAATCAGCCTGAACTTTGAGTAAAAATCAAAAATCTGAAGCCGTCGATTCAGTCCTGATTCGGCGGCTTTACTACTTCTTCGAGCCTTACAAATGGTGGGCACTTTTTGCGATTGTGCTCACTCTGACAGCCGCTTTTTTGGGAACGGTACGCCCCAAACTTACCCAGATTGCCGTTGATGATTACATCGCTTTGAACGACATCGACGGGTTGATCTGGATCATCATTCTCCTTGGCCTTGCTCTTGCGGGTGAGTTTCTGGTGTTGATTGTTAACACCTACATTACTCGTTGGTTTGGGCAGGGAGTGCTGTTCAGCCTCAGAAATGCAGTGTTCGAAAAAATCCAGTCGCTGCACGTTCAGTTTTTTGATAGAAACCCAATCGGGCGGCTCATCACCCGCACCACCAGCGATATTGAAGCGCTCAGCGAACTGCTTTCCGATGGAATTGTGAACATGATCGGGGATCTGTTCAGGATATTTTTCATCCTCTATTTCATGCTGATGATGAGCTGGGAGCTCACCATTGTTTCCATTCTCGTGCTCCCATTTTTGTTCTATTCCACCTTCTGGTTTAAGAGCAAGGTGCGGGTGGCATTTCTGAATGTCCGGGACCAGATTGCACGGCTCAACTCGTTTGTTCAGGAGCATATCAACGGCATCGCGATTATACAGCTTTTTAACCGTGAAGAGAAGGGAAAAGAGCAGTTTGAGAAGATTAACGCAGGACATCGTGACGCTCACATCAAAACCATTTTTTACTTTTCCATTTTCTGGCCGCTGGTTGAAGTGCTTGCCAGCCTGGCAATGGCACTTGTAGTGTGGTACGGCGGTGCACGTGCATTGATGGATCAGGTTACCTTTGGAGTACTGCTTGCTTTTATCCAGTATGTTCGCCAGTTCTTTAACCCCATCAGAGGGCTTTCTGAAAAATATAATACACTGCAATCAGCCCTGGCCTCTTCAGAGCGGATTTTTGGCGTGCTCGATACACCCAAAGAGGTTGTTGAAACAGAAAATCCTGTGGAGCTTAAAAAAGTGACCGGCAAAATCGAATTCAAAAATGTGAACTTCAGATACAATTCAGACGGTGAGCAGATATTGAGAAACGTATCGTTTACTGCAAATCCCGGCGAATTGCTGGCGGTTGTGGGTGCTACCGGGGCAGGAAAAACCACACTCATCAACCTGTTGCTGCGTTACTACGACATACAGCAGGGAGAAATACTTCTTGACGGAACCGACATCAAAAAACTGTCACTCGAAAATCTGAGAAACAGTTTTGGGCTGGTTCTTCAGGATAACGCCCTGTTCTCGGGAACCATCCTGGATAACATCACACTTGGAAATAAAGATATTACCAGAGAACAGGTGGTTGAAGCTTCACAACAAGTTGAAGCCCATCAATTTATAAAAAAATTGCCCGGAACTTATGATTTCAGACTTAGAGAGCGTGGTGCTTCGTTGTCTATGGGACAGAGACAATTAATTTGTTTTGTCAGGGCTATGGTTTATGATCCAAAAATTTTAATTTTAGATGAAGCTACCTCAAGCGTAGATTCTGAAACAGAAGAGCTTGTATCGCGGGCGTGTGAAAGAATGATGCAGGGCAGAACGTCGATTGTGATCGCTCACAGGCTGTCTACGATAAAAGGTGCCGACAACATTCTTGTAATGCACAAGGGTGAAATTCGGGAAACCGGCCCGCACAAAAAACTGATCAGAAAAACGGGTGGAATTTATCGAAAACTTTATGAGTTACAATATAAAGAACAGGCCTTGGATACTGCATCCACGGCTTGATGGTGAAAACTTAAAAAAGGAGGAAACAACATGGCAGATTTAAAAGAAAAAGAACAGGAAATAAAAGAAACTCTGCAGAAAGAGAAAGAGGAGTTAAAAAAAACCTATAATGACATCCTTGAAAAACTGAAAACGGAAGGGGAGCGTTTGCAAGGTGACATCCGCCGCGAGCTGGATAATGCCAGGCAATACGTTAAAGAACACCCTGAAGCTGGTGTAGGAGTTGCATTGGCCGGTGGGTTATTAATTGGCTTTGCAATTGCAAAAATTTTAGACCGATAAACCTACTTATGAGCAGTATTCAATTTGATAAAGTAGAAAACCTCTTTGAGCGCCTTGATGCGCTCAGGAGGTATCTTTGACTATGGCAGGCGCAAAGTCCGGATCATAGAACTGCAGCAGCAGACACAAGACCCAAATTTCTGGAATAATCCCGATGATGCGCAGAAAATAATGCGCGATCTAAATTTCCAAAAAGAAATTACCGGTAAATGGGATGAGCTGGATGAACTTCGTGAAAGCATCCGGGTTTACAAACAGTTTCTGGATGAAGGTGAGGATGTTGAGGATGAGCTGAAAAACGAAATTCAGGCTTTTGAAAAGCTTCTGAAAGAGCTCGAACTTCAAAACATGCTCAGCGATCCCGACGACCACAGAGATGCTATTGTAACTTTCAACCCCGGCGCGGGAGGCACCGAAAGCCAGGACTGGGGGGTGATGCTCTTCAGGATGTACAATCGCTGGGCCGAAAAAAGAGGGTATGATGTATCCGTTGTGGAATATCAGGATGGGGATGTGGCCGGTTTGAAAAGTGCAACCATCGAAGTTTCGGGGCCGAATGCATATGGTTTTCTGAAATCGGAAAGCGGTGTTCACAGGCTGGTGCGTATCTCTCCGTTCGACAGCAATTCGCGAAGGCACACTTCATTTTGCTCGGTGTTTGTCTCACCCATTATCGATGATACGATAGAAATTGATATCAACCAATCTGATGTGGAACTACAGAGATTTCATGCCAGCGGGGCCGGCGGACAAAATGTGAACAAAGTGGAAACCGGCGTACGGTTGATTTGGACCGGTAAACTGAGCGACGGTTCTGAAGAACGTGTGGTGGCCGAATGCCAGCAGGAGCGCTCGCAGCTTCAAAACCGTGAAAAAGCGATGGTGATGCTGAAGTCCAAAATTTACGAACTCGAAAAAAATATCAAAGAAAGAGAAAAGCAGCTTCTGGAAGATTCAAAAAGCAGCAACGAGTGGGGTTCACAAATACGTTCGTATGTGTTTCATCCCTACAATATGGTGAAAGATCACCGCACCGATTACGAAACGGGTGATGTTCAGGGAGTGATGGACGGCGATCTCGACGAATTTATGAAGGCGTTTCTCATGGTAAATTCAGAGCAGCCCACATGATTGTTGCAGGCATAACGGGAGCTATAGGGTCGGGAAAAACAACTATATGCAAAGAGTGGGAGAAACTCGGCGCTGCTCTTTATTATGCTGATGACGAAGCCAAAAAACTGATGGTTTCGGATGATTCCCTCAAAATAGAATTAAAAAATGCTTTCGGGGATGAAACCTATTTGCCTGATGGCAGCCTGAACAAGGAGCACCTGATCCGGGAGGCTTTTGAAAAAAATCGTGTGGAACTGCTGAACAGTATCGTTCATCCGGCTGTTGAGCGACACTTCAAAACATTTTGTGAGGCAGCCCGCAAGCGGGAAGAGAACATGGTGGTAAAAGAAGCCGCATTGCTTTTAAACAAAGGCCGTCCGGATGAGCTGGATGTTGTGGTGATTGTCATAGCGGACAGAGATGCCCGTGTGAAGCGGGTTGTGGATCGTGACGGGCTTCCTGATGAAAAAGTGCTGGAAAGGGATCGCAAACAGCCCGATTTCGAAGAACTTCAGTCCCTGGCTGATTATCTCATCCACAATAATGGATCTTTAGAGGATTTAAAGGAGAAAGCTATCAGCCTATATTATCAGATCCTTAAAAATCATTAGTTTTCTGTCATATATTAAAAATCGGGAGAAAAATACTTCCGAAATCTGCATCAATACTGTCAGCCAGGCAAAGTAAATTTTCTCTATTTCAGGTGAGTTTCTTCTTGCGATGATCGAAATTGTCTGATTATCTATCTTCCATTCTATAATTTGCATAACACTACCTTGACTGACGGGGACTACTGAATAAAGTAATCAACAGAAATTTCTAAGAGCATTTGTTATTGTTATGAAAACTCGCAATTAAAGATTAGTTTTGATCAATTGACAAAAAATCATCATGCATGTAAACAAAAAATGAAATTTTACTTCAAAGAGAATCTATGAAGAAATTTGGAATGACCGGCCTTGCAGGTTACATAGCGCCGCGGCATCTCAATGCAATTAAAGATACCGGCAACCAACTCATTGCAGCCGTAGATCCGCACGATTCGGTAGGGATCATTGACAGCTACTTTCCGGATGCCAGTTTTTTTACCGAGGTTGAACGTTTTGACCGCCATCTTGAAAAACTCAGGCGTGAAAGCGGTGGGGGTATTGATTATTTAACCATCTGTTCGCCAAACAATCTTCATGATGCCCATATCCGGCTGGCAATGCGTGTTGAAGCAGATGCAATCTGCGAAAAACCTCTTGTTTTGAATCCATGGAACCTTGATATATTGCAGGAACTGGAAGAGGAGTACAGGCAGCGTGTATGGACTATTCTTCAGTTGCGTGTTCATCCTTCGTTAGTTGAACTCAAACATAAAATTGATTCTGAAAAAGACAATGCAAAACGTCACAAAGTAAGACTGTCGTACGTTACTTCACGTGGGCTTTGGTATCATTACTCATGGAAAGGAGACGTCGAAAAATCCGGCGGGGTTGGCACCAATATTGGTGTTCATTTTTTTGATTTATTGATGTGGTATTTTGGCAAACCAGAAACTGTTGAGCTTTATGTGAGAGAAAAGAACCGAATGGGAGGTTTTATTGAATTACCCAAAGCCGATGTGGAATGGTTTCTTTCACTGGAACCTGAAGACCTGCCTGAGCAAGTGAAAGATAACGGTCAAAGAACCTATCGTTCTATCACTATTGATGGGGAAGAAGTAGAATTCAGCAGCGGGTTCCGGGATTTACACACTCGTGTATATGAAGAAACTCTTTCAGGCAACGGTTTCGGAATTGATGATGCAAGACCGTCTATTGAATTAGTTCACAGACTCAGAACGATGGATATAACAGAGAATCCAACTGGGCTTTTGCATCCGGGTATTGAAAAGCTGCAATAGTGAACACAGTGCTTTAGCAGAATTTCTCATATAATTGAAGGCAACGGTTACTACATCAATTAGTCACTATATGTCTGCTGATAAAATAAAAAACATTAAAATCCACGAATCGGCTTATGTTGATGATCCGGTTCAAATAGGTGAGGGAACCAAAATCTGGCACTTTTGTCATATTTCCACAGGTGCGCAAATTGGACAAAACTGCGTTTTCGGACAAAATGTGTATGTTGGTAATGATGTGAAGATTGGCAACCGTGTAAAAGTGCAGAATAATGTCTCGATTTACAAAGGTTGCGAACTGGAAGATGAAGTATTTTTGGGACCGAGCTGCGTGCTGACCAACGTCACTAACCCGCGCAGCCAGGTGAACCGCCATTCACTCTACGAAAAAACTCTCTTCCGCAAGGGGTGCACAATCGGTGCGAATGCAACAGTGGTTTGCGGAATTACTATTGGCCGATATGCTTTTATCGGTGCAGGGGCTGTTGTAACCAAAGACGTGCCCGATTACGCCCTCATCATCGGCAACCCCGGCAGCCAGAAAGGATGGATGAGCCGCCATGGGCATTTGCTTTCGAAAACGGACGCGGACGGGAACCTGGCCTGTCCTGAAAGCGGGTTTCGATATGAAATGCAGGATGGTACAGGAAACAGGGTGCAAGTTGCAGGGAAGGCAGTGCAAATTAAGTGCCTGGATTTGGATGAGGAGGAATCTCTGCCGGAGGAACTTGCAAGGGGTGAGAAACCGTATGATGAATTCAAAAAGTAAACCACTGAATTTTCTGGTGTAAATTAAAACTTTGATTTTCTCTTAATAAATGCATGTGGTTGAAATAAAGGAGCCCAATACCTTAAACCACAGAGGTAACGCAGTGTACGCCACAGAGTTTCGCAGAGTTGATTATTAAAAAAAACTCCGTGTAACACTGCGCAAAACACTGCGCAACACTGTGGTTAAAATAAGGGTGGTAATTCAGTAAAACCATGAGACAAAACGAGATTACACATAATATTCTTAATGCAGCTTACAGGATTCATACAGAACTCGGGCCCGGCCTGTTGGAATCTGCTTACGAGAATTGCCTTGCATATGAATTACGTGAAGATGGTATGTATGTCGAAATTCAAAAACCATTACCCCTTATCTATAAAGAAGTAAAAACTGGAGTGCGGTTATCGAGTCGATTTGTTTGTTGAAAATGAAGTAGTGGTTGAAATCAAGGCATCAGAAGGAATTAACGATCTCCACCTGGCGCAAATACTAACCTATTTAAAACTACTGAATAAAGAAATTGGATTAATTTTAAATTTTAATGTTACAAGCCTGAAACATGGAATAAAAAGAGTCATCAATTCTGTCTAACTTTGAGGTTTACCACAGAGTAACACAATGTATGCCAAAGAGTTTCGCAGAGTCAAATTAAAAAACTCTGTGTAACACTGCGAAAAACACTGTGCAAAACTGCGGTTAAAAAGGACCCACCCCTCGGTCCCCTCCCTCCGGTGAAAAGCACACCGCAAGGAGGGGGAGGTCGTATTTTTTTGCCCTCTTTGTTGTTTGCAAAATGAACTTAATTACAATTAAATGGAATTTATTGATCTGAAATCACAGTACGAGAAGTACAAAAAAGAAATCGACAAACGTATCAACTCCGTATTGGAGCATGGCCGGTTTATTATGGGGCCGGAAGTTTATGAACTGGAGGAGAAACTGGCTAAATATGTGGGAGTGAAACACTGCATTACAGTAAGCAGCGGTACCCATTCGCTGGAGATTGCACTGCGTGCACTTGGCATAGGCCCGGGAGATGAGGTAATCACCGTACCCTTTTCATGGATAAGCTCGGCAGAGGTGATCAAGCTTGTCGGTGCTACCCCGGTATTTGTGGATATTGAGTACGACACTTTCAATTTGGATGCCTCAAAATTAGAAGAGCTTATCACTGAGAATACCAAAGCGATTATCCCCGTCAGTCTCTTCGGACAAATGCCAGACATCGAGACCATAAATACCATTGCCGGCAAACATAACCTTGCTGTAATTGAAGACGCCGCACAAAGCTTTGGCGCCATCCGCAATGGTAAACGAAGCTGTGGGGCTTCACTGATTGGCAGCACCTCCTTTTTCCCCGCCAAACCATTGGGCTGTTACGGCGACGGCGGGGCACTCTTTACGGATGATGAAAGACTTGCCAAAACCATTCGCGCCATTCGAACACATGGTGGTGTAAAGCGCCATCATCACACCCATGTGGGTACCAACGGTCGATTTGACACCATGCAGGCAGCCATAATTCTTGGCAAATGGCCCGGTTTTGAAGGAGAAATTAAAGCTCGCGGTGAGATCGGTGCTCGGTATAGTGAGCTGCTGAAGAACCACATGGTTACTCCCGAAATTGCCAATGGCAACACCCATGTTTACGCACAGTACACTGTTCGGGTGGGTGCAGGCCGGCGGGATGAGATTGTATCCGCAATGAAAGAAAAAGGTATACCTGTGGGAGTATATTATCCAAAATGTTTCCATGAGCAGCCGGTTTTTGAAGATCTTGGCTATCATTGGGGAGACTTTCCGGAATCAGAGAAAGCAAGCAGGGAAGTGCTTAGTTTGCCGATGCATCCTTTCTTGTCAGAAAAGAATCAGAAAGAGGTCGTATCAGCACTGATAAAACTTTTGAAAGGTTGATTTGCAAGCTATTGCAGCATTTTTTGAAGAGAATCCAGATTAGGTTTTTTAAACAATACTCATAAATCTTATTCGATAATGGTACGCAGGTTGAATCTCTGTGAAATTTTATTTTTTTGTCAATAATCAGACATAAATAAACGTTAAGTGATTTTAAAACGAGTAATAGCTACTAAAATGTATGTATTTTATATTGAGGGGCATAGCTAAATTTCGAATCAGCTAAATGATAAAATGTTTGAACGTGTAGCATGTTTTTTTTATTTATAATTTGTTATTCTTTTGAGTTAACTTAATTCATCGAAAATTTTGCATGTCGTTTACTTAACCTTCTGTAGTTTTTCTCATTCTAAACCTTCGATTCAAACATGAATGATCAATATTCCAAGACACCATTTAATTCTAACGGAAACGGAAATAAGAATGGTGATGGATACTTCCCCGGGGAGTATTATCAGGGGCAGCCTATACCTGATGACGCTGTAAAGAGAGACGAGATCGACCTCAAACAGCTTATCAATGTTTCATTAAGATACAAATGGTGGGTGATTGGTATTACATTAATATTTACGGGTATTGCTTATATTTACGCGCAGAGCCTTGATAATGTTTATACAAGCTCAGGTACGATCATGATTGCTGAGGAGAGAAACCGATACACATGGGCCGGATCAGACATCTCAAGTATTATTTCTTCATCTTTCAGAGTGGGAGCGGGCAATAGATTGGTTAACGAAATTCAGGTTTTCCGTTCAAGAAGGCTCGCGAATGAGGTTGCCGCTAAAGTGTACGAGATGGATGTTATGGATAACGGTGAACGATTTCCAATTCTTTGGCGAGATTATCCAGAAGACTCCACAAAGATATCACAGGAAGCATTGACAGGCCGTATTCAATCAAGGCTCAACGTAAGCCAGGTTGATATGGATACCGATATTTTAAGGGTTTCATTCAGCAGTATCTCTCCGCATGAGGCCAGCCAGCTTGTAAATATTACGATGGATACATACACCGAGCTGTCTGCAACTCAGCGCCGCAGTGACGCCCATTCGGCACTGGCTTTTTTGGAAGAAGAAAAATCTCAGGCTCAGCGTAACCTGGAAGCATCCGAGATGGCTTTGAGGGATTATATGACAGAAACCAACCTGGTTCAAATTGATGGGCAGACATCAGCAGTTATCAACAGAATTACCGAGCTCGAATCTCAATTGCAGCAGGTACAGGTTCAGCGAGTGGCCATAAATTCGTCAATCCAATCAAGTGAAAATCAGCTCGATCAGATTCGGCCCGGACTGGCTGAACGTTTCGCAGAAAATGTGAGCGGACAAATGGATCGTGCACAATACAGGCTCGCTGAACTCAATATGGAACGAAGCCTTTTGCTGCAAAACAACCCTCGTTTGAGGGATAACCCGGAATTGGAGCCACAGTTTGTCAGGCTCGAATCAGATATAGAAGCAGCTAAATCTGAAATTCGTGACATTACCACCAACATTTTAAACGCTGATGATTCGGATGTGTTTATCGGTTTTCTTGATCGCGATGACGGAGGCGTAACAAGCCGGATTCTTGAATTGCGCCGTAACCTCATAGAGTTGCGAATTGAAGAAGCGCAGCTTAACGCACAGGAAGAGGTTCTTACCAACAGGTTATCGGAAGAAAATCAGTTTTTTGATGGGCTTCCGGATAACATGATTCGCCTTGCAAGATTGCAGCGCGATCAAAAAGTGAATGAAGAACTTTACTCAACCATCGC
>SLPZ01000146.1 GCA_007131725.1 Balneolaceae bacterium | reverse complement strand
TTAAAAAGCCAAATATGGGTGGAAGCGACTCGCCATGCCCTAAACAGTATGAGCAAGTTATCCACAACACCACAGAAATATGCCAGTCTAACGGCATGATCAATGCGTAACTTCAGTTATTAAGAATTTTAAAATTTACATCTTCATAATTTCTAGGGTTTTTAGATCTTTGCTTTCCTTTCTCATCTTTAAAAGTATCATAATAATCAGATAATTTACTCCCCTTAAGCTTATTTGAAACTTTTTCGATCAATGGTTGAAAATCAAAATAGAGTGGTAAGTCAAAATTGAAATAACTTTCTTCTTTGAGAAAAAAATTTCTTGCCTGCCTATCTGATAGTTCTAAAACATTTTTCATGCTTTAATTTTTTGCAAATGGATATCATTTCTACTTTACTCTGAATATTACAGATTTTTTGGCCTGTTAGTTATTGATTCAAAACCATAACATGCATTTAATTAACCAAACATTATTGGTTAAAACAATGTCATATTAATCCAAATCACTCGTAACAGAAAATCAGCCTGTTTTTTGCCTTTTAGTCAGTCAACCTCCCACCGATACGTCCGGTGAGTTTTGTGGTGGTAACATCCCAGCGCTTCGAGGCTGCGCTGCATCAGCCAGTTTTTTTCGCTCACCCAGGCGCCTTCGAGATAATCCAGCGTGGGTGCGGCGGCTCTGGTCATCTGTATGCCGCGGACAAACGTCAGGGCTTCCAGGCCCATTTTCCGGTATTTGGGCAGCGTTCCGTAAACAGTGGTGCGCAGGTGCCGGGCCCGTTTTTTAAACCGCAGAAGTTTGGGAAAGTGCCACCATCGCAGCCGCCCGCCTGTTTCGGCAGAAATCTCGTTCAGGTCGGGCACGCATACAATGAATGAGGCCGGCTCGCCATTCACAAACGCTATCAAAACGCTCTCCGGAATCATGATCCGTTTAAGCTGCTTCACCATTTCCTGAACCGCTTCGTGCGTCAGTTCGGTAAACTCGTTCTCCCTCTCGCCAATATCCTGGGTTCTCCACGCCTCATTGTAAATCTGCCGGATATATTCGGCATCGCGTTCAAGATTGTTCATATCAATAGGCCGCAGGGTTACATCCGGCCGGCTCTCTATTCGGTTGGTAATGCGTACCAGGCGTTCCGGCAGGGGCATGGAAAATTCGCGCTTGTAACTCCAGTGGTCATCCAGTTTTTCCGCCCCGGTTTTTTCTATCAGTTGCTGGTAATAGGGCGGGTGGTAGTACATGCCGTAAATGGGCGGCTCATCAAAATTTTGAACCAGCAGCCCCCAGTAGTTGATGTTTTCGCCGAAATTTATGGGCCCCCGAAACGCTTTGCATCCTCTCTTTTTATGCCATTGCCCGGCAAAGGCGATCAGCTCATCAGCCACGTTTTGATCATTTATCATCTCAACAAACCCGAGGCCGCCCATTTTGGGGTCAAAAACAGCATCCCTCTCGCTGTGGTTCATCACCGCAAAGCGGGCAACCGGCTCATCGCCTTCATACATCAAAAAACGTTCACACTCTCCTTTTTCGAACATCGGGTTTTTATTCCCGTCAAAAATATTTTCAATTTCAAACCGGAATGGCGGCACCCAGTTGGGATAATCGCGATAGATTTGAAACGGAAATTCATGAAACTGCTCAATATCTTTTTTTTCTGAAATCTTTCGAAAGCTGTATCCCATCAAAGAGTATCTATTCTTACATTAATGTTAGTTCGAAATAAAATAATTGAATTTGGTGATATAAAGGTGTTGTA
Organism: Balneolaceae bacterium; assembly: GCA_007131725.1. Taxonomy (GTDB): domain Bacteria; phylum Bacteroidota; class Rhodothermia; order Balneolales; family Balneolaceae; genus Rhodohalobacter. The sequence goes on along the minus strand of SLPZ01000146.1, from coordinate 876 downwards.
GTTCAAAAAGGGCGTCATCCCGCACCCAGATGCGGGATCTCCATCCGTTGATATAGGCAGGAGATGCCGCCTGTCCCATTCGGGGATCGGGGTCCGGCATGACGGAATTGATTATGTTTTTACAACTTGATGCCCTTTTTGCATAGCCTTAGATTCATTTTTCAAATTCTTATGTCGGACTCAGGTTACATTAAAGTCTTCCGGCATTATCAGGCTGCCGTAATTATTGAAAGTACAAATTGACGGATAAAACAAACAGTATGATTGGAAAGAAAAGGGTTTGGCTGGTGTGGCTGCTGCTTTTTTCCTGTATTGCCGCCATCGTTCTTCTGTGGAAAACGGATGCACCGCCCAGGGTACAGCTTACCTCCGCTGCCCAGCTCGATTCGCTGATTACACTTACCATGCTTGAACATCAGATCCCTCAGAGCCGAGTGCGGATGCGTTCTGTTGAAATCGATACGGTTTTCTCCAGAAATATTTATACCGTGAGGGTCCCTGCGGATTTTTCAAAAACCTCGTTTCATTACTCGCTGCATCAGCACCTTTTGCCCTATCGGGCCGGAACCGTTGCCCACGTTCAATTTCCTGAGCGCAACCTGCGAATCCATCTGCTTGTGAACGGTAAGGTACACCGCACAGTTTTTTTGAATAGTGAGTAGAGCATTCATACAGAACCCATAGTTTAAAACCACAAACTGCAATCAGTGATTTTCATGCAGAGTTCTTTAGCGTTGATTAAGAAAGTATCAAGTATTAAGCAGCAAGACAGAAGGTACCCCAATATGATATTTTTTTATTCAAACAAACCATTGTAATTATTTAAAATAAAAATATTTATACAAGTCGATACGGTATATTCCGGCTATAAACCAG
>SLPZ01000251.1 GCA_007131725.1 Balneolaceae bacterium | reverse complement strand
TGGAAGGTGGCGCCGATCTTCGGGCTGTTCAGGAGATGCTCGGGCACACATCCATCATTACCACCGAAATTTACACCCACGTAGACCGGACACTACTTCACCAGATTCACAAGGAATTTCACCCAAGAGGCTGATTTTAATTTTTCACGATACTGCAGGTTAGAACGGTACAGGCACCCACGCGCTGGTTTCGAAAATATCGATCAAATAAAACAGTACGATTAAAAACGTTCCCATTACAATGGCAGCGGCCGGCGGATCGAAGTGGGTATCTGCGTGTGCATAGAAAATCCGCTGAATCAATTCACCAAAAACAGCGGCAATCAGTCCAAAAAGTGCACCGATCAGGAGCATTCCGCCGAGTGCCTGTCCCGTAACATCACCTCCGGTTGCCGCTACTATAGACGTACTTGCAATCAGCGACATGTGGTGGGTAACGGGTATTCGCTCAACCCCAAGATTTAAAAAGAATAATGAGGCTGCACTAATCCCAAAAGGCAGAAACACACTTCCTGTTTCGTAGGTAATGTAAGCTGCAAGAATACCTACCACTACCCCAAGAGTAACCACATCCAGCCATTTGTACTGATGCCCCAGCCAGGGTTCAACCAGCAGGCGTTCTGATTTTTTACTTTTCTTCTCAGCCCGTTTGAACGGCTTCATATTCAGCCTGCCTTTTTTGGCTTTTCCAAGCAGGGGGTATTTAAAAATAAGCCTGTGAGCAACGGCAGAAAGTACAACACCAACAGCAATCGGGTCCCATGGCAATGAAAATGCAACTGAGATTGTGGTGATCCAGTATCCCAGAATTCCGAACAAACCACCCACAATAAGCACATCGGGTTTGCCTCCGAAGGCAAAAATAATATTTTTAGCCTCTCCGTAGGGAAAACCGGTGTTCATATATCCTTTTTTAGCAGCATAGGCTGAGGCTGCAGCCCCGGCTGCAAAACTGATATGAGGACCGAAAACTGGGCCAAAAGCAATTTGTGATGTGATAGCAGCAGAGTTGAGTGTGTCGGGATCTACGCCCATCAATCCGGATAGATCGCCGCTTAAAATTCTCACTCCTTCACCCACAATCACAAAAAAGCCGGTGAAAACAAAAGCCGGAAGTGCACCGATTGCCGCTCCAAAAGCACCGCCTGCAAAAGCTGCAAGAATCATTCCAAGCCACCATAATTCTGATAATTCTGCCATATGTCCCCTGTTTGTTAGCTGAAAATTTTTAGTTCATCAGCAAAGATAATAGCAGAAATTATTGTAAAAATGCAATCAACATTTCAGTCTGGCTTATCGGACGGAAAGATATCCGCCGGGTTCACCATTTTTGGAAAGCACAATTTGCCAAAGCTGATTTCTTCTTGCACGAAATGAGCCCGCACAGGAGAGCAGATAATACTTCCACATTCTGTAGAATTTATCATCGTAAAGAGATTTTAAGTGATCCCAGGCTTTATCAAAGTTTTGGAACCATGCCATCAGTGTTTTATCGTAGTCGGCGCCGAAATTGTGCCAGTCTTCCATCACAAAATATTTTTCGATAGCTGCTCCAATTTGTTTGATGGACGGAATCATTCCGTTTGGAAAGATATACTTATTGATCCAGCGGTCGGTTGCAATTCTTGTTTCATTTCCGCCAATGGTATGCAGCAGAAACAGGCCATCGTCTTTAAGCTGCCGGTGAACCACCTTCATAAAAGTCTTGTAATTCCTGGATCCCACATGCTCAAACATCCCAACTGAGGCGACACGGTCGAACTGTTTTCCTTTACCAAGAAGTTCACCGGCTTCCAGGGACCTGTAATCCTTCAAATGAAACTCCGCATTCAATCCCCTGCAAAGTTCCTCTGACATTTCTGCCTGCTCCCGGGATACCGTTATTCCCACAGTTTTCACATCATACCGCTCGGCCGCACATTTGCAGAGGCTGCCCCAACCGCTGCCGATGTCGAGCAAGGTCATTCCCGGTTTAAGCTTCAGCTTTTGGCAGATCAGATCCAGTTTTGCTTCCTGCGATTCATCAAGAGTTGAAGCATTTTTCCAGTAACCACAGGAATAGGCCATTCTTTTGTCCAGCATGGCTTTGAAGAGCGTATTTCCCAAATCGTAATGCTTTTCGCCGATCTCAAATGCTTTTGATCTGCGCCCTGCATTAAAAATTGTTGCATACAGAACGTGGGGTATCAGCCGCCAGTTTCGGGCTTTTTCATCCAGTGAAGCACGCATTACACGGTAAAAAAACTGATCCAGTTTACGAGCGTCCCACCAGCCGGCCATGTATGCTTCACCCAGGCCAAGCGAACCTCGTTTAAGCACCTCTTTGTATAATGCAGGATTTTTTACCTGCATGTCAGCTTCTCCCTCTCCGTTGATTTTTATTCCGGCGGTTTCTAACAAAGACTGGATGATGTTTTCCATGCGATTCATAATTCCAATGGTTTTTGAATTGCATATACTGCAAGCATAGTGATGCACCACTAACCTGCTCTTTATAAAATGTAACGGTTTCAGATAAACCGCAATAGCCTGAAGCGATCCTGAATAAAAAACTTAATTGAAAAATAATTTCAACAGCACGTTTCCAGTAATTCAACAGAGAGGGTGGAAAGCATAGAAGTCAATTCTCTGATTCCTTCCGGATTTAGGCAATAGCAGGTTTTCACCCCTTCAACTTCTCCGGTAATCAATCCTGCTTTTTTCAGGGCTTTCAGGTGCTGCGAAACCGTTGATTGTGCAAGTGGAAGCTGATCGCTGATATCTCCGCAGATACAGGTCTTTTTTTCGGCAAGAATCTTTAAAATCGCAATTCGGGCCGGATGGCCAATGGCTTTGGCAATTTCCGCTGAGCGAACCAGCTCAGGATTTTTAATATCCAGTTTTTGAATGGTTGATTTCATATTAATCGTTTATTTACGATAAAATACGAGTACAATTGATTTAAAGAAAGTTTTTTACTCAAGTAGTTACCTCATTTTTCAAATCATTGCCCTTACGATTATCTTCATTCTTTTGTCTTGATACAAAAGAATCAAAAAATCAAGCCCCGACAGCGGTCGGGGTTGACGGCGGGCTTTTCATCAACGCAGCACCATTTGCACCGCAGGTATCCCGTTGGGGAATGGTCCATTACGCTCACAGATGGTAATCAACACTTTTGGCCGGTAACAAATGCTGCCACAGCGTCGCTGAAAACACCCTGTTCCCGCCAACCAATTCAAGGCCAGTTAATAGTCGCAAATAATCTTATCCACTTATAAATATTTGTAATTTATATAATTACAATGATTTATTTGATAAAATGACATAATATTGTGATAACTTCTGTTTTTACACCAGATATTATCACAATACTTACAGCAACCTCATTATCGGCATTTTTGAGAGCAGCCCGATTCCCAGCCGTTCCAGAAAATTCATTCCCGGTTCGCTGTGATGATAAATTTTCCCACCATTTCTTTCTTCCAGCCAGACAATGTTGTTATTTTCATTGAGCTGCAAACGGTAGGAAGATTCAGGTACATCATTCTCAAATACGGCAGATGCCTGTTGTGCAAGTTTGCTGCTTTTTATCACAAAACCCATTTCAGTGTTGTATTGTGCTGAACGGGGATCAAAATTGAGCGAGCCGATAAAAATCAGCGAACGGTCTACCGAAAAAGTTTTGGCATGAAGGCTGGCGGATGCATTCCCGGTTAGCCCCCGGTCTTTAAATTTTGCACCTTTCCGTCTTCTCTTCAACTCAAACATGTTCACACCAGCTTTCAGAAGTTCTTTGCGGTAGCGGATATATCCGGCATGGACTACCGCCACATCGGTAGCTTCATAGGCATTGGTAAGAATGGATACATTTTTTACCTGATCTGCAATTTCTTTGAAGAATTTCACCCCTTCACCCGACGGCACCAGGTAGGGCGAAACCAGCAGCAGTTCCTCCTCCGGGTGTTGCAAAATATTGGCAAGCTGTTGTGGTAAAAGTGCATCCTCGGGAGCCAGCCCGAGTCCCTTGCCGGGATCATCACTCACCATTTTTATTTCCGTCCACTCAAACGGCAATTTTCCATTCAGAAGTTTGTGAACAAATTCAGATTTCCTGATGGCTTCCACAAATTCATCTGAATCGGGATTATTCTCTATGATCCGAATCGACTCTGAAAGCTGACGGAACGAGGCGGGTTTGGTTGCCGAAAGCACAATATCAACCGGGTAGGATGACCTGCTGTCCCAATATCTCTCGAAATCATCGGATACATCATCCACAACCGGGCCGATTACCAGCACGTCCAGGTCCACAAACTGAAAATCGTTGGCCGCCCCGAAGTACTGGTCTCCGATATTCCTTCCACCCACAATTGTAGCCTGGCCATCGGCTGTAAACGATTTGTTGTGCATGCGCCGGTTCAATCTCGGGAAATCGTAGAGATAATCCAGTGCCCTCCACTTTCTCATCCTGAAGGGATTAAACAGCCGTATTTCGATATTCCGATGGGCATTGAGAGTGGCAAGAATCTTGTCCAGTCCTACGGTGTTGTTGTCATCCAGTAGCAGCCGCACCTGAACCCCACGCTCTGCCGCCCGGTAAAGGGCATCAAACATCATCATGCCGGTCATGTCCCGATTCCAGATGTAACTGCGGATGTCCAGGGACTGATCGGCCGCTTCAGTCAAAAGTATACGGTTTGCAAAGGCATCCCGGCCATTAAAAAGTGTAGCCACCCCCGACTTGCCTTCGTGAATTTTTAAAAGCGGCTGAAAGGCATTTCCCATTCGGGTTGGCAAGGCGTCTGCGGCTGTTCCACTGACATGCCGATCGCGCTTGCGCCCTTTTTTCAGAGATGTAAAAAACTGGGACCTGCCTTTCAGATATTTCATAATTCAAACCTGCTGTCGTGATAACAATACAATGTAGAAAATATGAGACTTCCGAAGTCTACATTGACACTACCAAAAGTAATGACAGATTAAATTACCCAATGTTTTATTAAAACCAGAAAGACTTCGGAAGTCTTTACTGCAATTTGATAATTGACTTAACACTTTTTTTTCGCTAAATCAGAAAAGATCAATTTCACAACCAGGTCGTCCAGTTCGTTTTGGTGAATAATTGTCGAATCATTCTTCAGAATTTTTTCCCTGATTAAATAATTGCGCCGCAGTGTTTTTTGGAAAAAAGTATTCATAACATCCATCCTGTCTGCAAGAAAAGCCTGATGAAATCTGTTTGTTTTGAAATTATTTTCATTCATCTCAAAAAGACGGTATGTCAGTTCGTTTGATCTGCCCTGAAGCCAGTCATCAAGAAGCATTGAAAGTTCGTCCTGTTTCAACACAGAATTTATTCCGACAGGCATCAACCAGTTGAGTGGAGTAAGATTTCTGACAAGCTGAACAGGTAGTTGAAACGGGCTTTCTACTCTGTTTTCGGTGATCCATAAAAGTTGTAACAATGCTCCGACCGAACGCCTAACAATATTGTGGCCTTTAAAACATCCGTAAATTCGGGTTTTCATTTCTGATGATTCCTCATCCAAATCTTCATTAAACATCGGGTTTGCCGATGTACCCCTAAAATCTGTCTTTGGATTCATTGTTAAACGAAAATGATATGTACGATCTTTTTGTCCGGTCAGAATGTAATAATAGGCGCCTGTTTCTTTGTTGATGTGATTAAAATCGGGGCGGTGTTCTCTGATCCACCGGTTTTCCTCAAGCAGTGCTTCCTCTTCAGTTGCCGTTTGCGTGTACGTTATGGAAGAAATTCTGCTGACGAGCCGCCGTACTTTTCCGGATGCCGTGTCGGAACGAACCCGTTTATATGTAAAAAGCCGGCGGCGCAGATTTTTCGCCTTTCCAACATAGAGCAGGTTATTTTGATCATCATAAAAACGGTAGATACCCGGCACCTCCGGTATCTTCTCAAAAAAATCCCTGCCGATTATTGATTCCAGCAGCGGTGGTTCTGTAAACAGGCTACCGGTTTTGTTCATGAAAATCATTTATTTGTTTTCATGAATATACCGAACAGTGATGACGACCTGATGTCACCTTCTAAATTAGAACTGCACTTATTTGAAGATTTCAAAAAAAGTTCTCTGCGCTTCTCTGCGCCCACTGCCTGCCCTCGACACCTCGGGGCGGTTAAAAAGTGAAACCAGGTAATTTAGACTAAACCAGACTGTGAATTAAACCAACTAAGATTCTTCCCTCACATGGGCCACAATCCTGAGCGGAGCGCCGCTGCCGTCTTTAATTTTCATCGGCAGAGCAATCACAAACGCGCCGGTCGGCGGAAGCTGATCGAGATTGGCCACATTTTCGAAACCGGGAATATTCTGCTCAAATAAAATCTGATGGGTTTCGAAGAGTTCCGAACGGCCATAATCAAGGCTGGGTGTGTCAAGTCCAACGGCGTTAATATTTCGGTTTTCCACAAGCCATCGGGCCGTATCGGGATGAATACCCGGAAAACTGAGCTCCGCCACTCCTTCCTCACCCCGTTTTGTTGTACCAAGGTACATTTCGGCATCCGGCCAGTGGGCGCCCATCCCGGTGTGGAAAAGCAAAATCGCATTATCCGGAATCATGCCGTGGTCGCGTTCCCAGTTTGTTATATCCCCGGTGGTGATCTGGTAATCCCTGTCATCCGCTACCTGTTGCGATACATCAATCACTGCGGCGCGGCCGGTAAGCTGGTTGATTTCGATTTCATCGGTACGCAGCCGATCTTCATAAAAATGGATTGGAGCATCAAGGTGAGTGCCTCCGTGTTCGGCGGTGCAAATCTCGAACGATTCGTAATAAAATCCGGCATCTGTAGTGCCTGCAAAAACGGTATCTTTTTTAAAAGTACTGGATGTTGGCCAGTAGAGAGTTTCCTCAGAAAACTCATAGGTGAGGTCTATCCAGGTTCCGTTTTCCCACTCGTTCGTTACCTCTGTGGTACAATTCGAAAGCATTAAAATACTAATAATCAGAAAAGGAGTGATAGTTTTCATGGCAGTGTATTTTATTTGGTTTGTGGTAACATAAAAAAATGACACCAATATCATCCAAATTCAAATTATACAGAACTCATGATTTAATCACACAATACTGCAATCATGTATGTTCTTGCTGTTTAAACACTCCGGATTCCCGGAAATCACTGCCGGCCGGCTGCTGGAATAATCTTAAGCCGAATTCGGGTGCTACGGCTATCAGGTGATCAAAAATATCGGCCTGGATGTCTTCGTATTCAGCCCAGACGATTGTATTGGTGAACACATAAATCTGCAAGGGCAGGCCTTTATCGGTGGGTTCAAGCTGGCGTACCAGCATCAGCAGTTGATTGTTTGATCTCGGGTGGCTTCTCAGATATTCGATAACATATGCCCTAAAAGTTCCGATGTTCGTGAGCCAGCGTCCATTGGTAATAGTTTCCGAACTTTCTTTAAAAAATTCCTGATTATAGAGGTTCACCTCTTCCATCTTTTTTTCGATATAATTTTTGAGCAGGTGTGATTTCCTGAACCGCTGAATCTCTTTATAACTCATAAACCGAATGGATGAAATGTCGATCATCAGCGATCGCATTATACGCCGGCCTCCCGACTCCTGCATGCCGCGCCAGTTTTTAAAACTGTTGTCCAGAAATTTGTGAGTGGGAATCACCGTGATGGTTTTGTCAAAATTCTGAACCCGGACGGTGTTCAGGGCAATGTCGATCACATCACCGTCGGCTCCAAAATTTGGCATCTCAATCCAGTCGCCCACACGGATCAGATCGTTGTTGGTTAGCTGTACACTGGCCACGAGTGAGAGGAGCGTATCCCTGAAAACCAGCAAAATGATGGCCATGATGGCGCCAATACCACTCAGGAAATACCACGGCGACTTATCGGCCAGGCTTGATATTATGAAAAAACCGGCCAGCACATACACAATCACTTTTCCGAGCTGAATGTAGCTTTTTATCGGGGTTTGATTTTCTGCAGGCCTCATCAGGTAGAGGGTGTGAACCGATGATAAGAATGCATCAAACACGCGAGCCCCGACAAGAATCATGGTGGCTGCGGCAATCCGGATCACAAAATCCGTAAGAATGGTATGGACTTCGGGAAAAAGGCCCAGACCATTGTAAATAATCAGCAGCGGAATCATAAAAAGGGCGCGCTGCGGAAGTTTATGCTTTAAGATGACGGCGTACCATTCGGTGGCAGTGCGCTCATCCAGTTTGTGCAGCAGCTTGATGATCCAATACCGGATAATGATATGAACGATGCCAGATATGAGGAAAATGATGGCCAGTGCAATGGCCTCTACAGTGTATTCGGTTTGCATTTCTCTTGGCAGAATCCGGGCCAAATCCTGCAGTAACTGGCTTTGCATCACAGTTGTCAATAAACTCATGTCAGGCTTGTGTTTGGTGTGATTTTCTTATTTAAAAAAGATTCGGCAGGAAAGTAAGAATTATGTATCTGAATGTGTCGAAAAATTAGTGAAAAGTTTCTGAATATATTGTGCAGAAAAATTCCGGTGCAGGTGGGATTTTTGTCTTTTATGCCTGAGAAGGAGGGCTTTGTTTCAAGCAACAGTAAGTAATATACAGTGGTTCACCCCTGTTTTCCAAACTAATCTGTACTGGGTTAACTAAAAGTTATTAATGTATAAGTAATATTAGGTGATAGTAATTTATTGTAGTTTAATAGATTGGCAATTTTGATAAAATTATGCTTAATAATCCTCTTTCCTGACTTCCGCATTGGGACACCCGGAGAAAATTCTTACCAACTGTCAGTGATTATTTTCTTATTCATTCAATCTCAAAGCTTTGTACATGAGTTTACTTTGAAAAGCTATCTTCAAATATGTACTAAAGTGATAAAATAGGATCCTGCCGATATCTGCTGACCCGGGGGCTGGTTCACTACATTATCCAATACCTTTACTAATAACCTCTGCATTTCACCGCGTCCACTGCCTGTCCCGATATGTATTGCATCGGGACGGTAAACCTTTGGTGCAAATCCCGCCACAATTAACCAACCCAAAACCTCCCGGAACCCCTCGAATTGATACATTGCTTTTTTAATATCGGCATACTCGGGGTTTGGTATTCTTTCTCTTATTTACCCAGGGCGTCTTTCGCGATGCTCACTTTGTCCTGGGCTGTTTGATGGCGCCCACTTCGGGGCTTGTTCATCACATTATTATCAAATGCCATATTCGATGTATGCTCATCATTCAGGATTGATTGAATTATTTTTTAAGAATAATCAGGCAAGGTAAATTCGGACTAAGAAATTAATCGGATGCGGCCAAATCATCAGAGGAAGAAACAGCCTGGTCAAGGAGTTCCATTAGGTGGAATTTCAGGTCATACAGAGCACGGCTTCGTTCAGCTACATCATCGGAAACGGAATTCCAGTCAGAGGCACGTTCAAAAGCAGAACCTTTTCGGTACATATTGGCTGCCATGGTAATAAACATACCGGCAGATGAGACACCCAGCCGCTCATCCATTGGTGATCCGTCAGAAAAGTTTACGGATGTCATCAGCCTTCCGTTTTCATTTTGGTGATAATCGAGTGCACCCTGAAGGGCATTATCAGAAATGTCGCCAATTACATCAAAAAGATCTTCTCTCAGCTCTGTGATGTACATAGGCATTCCCTCCCGTTCCCGGTCAAAAGCATAGGCTCCGCCGAGGTGGTTCAGAAACTGGTACCAGTTGTACAAAATCACTTCCTCAGAGGCTGCTGCCGCCCCGTTTTCGGTAAATTCAACCTGCTGCGGCAATCCCCAGGGCTCAATCAATGGTACTACACTTTCAAACATGGCTGCAGTCCGGTCGAAAAGCAGGCGGGCTGTTTCTTCGTCCTCATCATCACCAAACATGTAGAGAAAATCGTACATCGCCTTTTTGCCGCGAATCATTGCTCCCACAGCATCCAGGTGCCATTCGGTGCCGTCGCCAAAATCGTAAATCGAGTACTCCTCAAGCCAGGCTTCGTCCATGGTTTCGGCAAGTTCGCGGTATATCTGAACCATCTCATCCGTGCTGTGGCCCATCCAGTGCAGAAGAACATCTTCTTCTATCACGCCCATATCCTCTTCACCACCGGGTTTTTTCCATACAATCCACGAATAAGCATTCGCATGAATACCTCCAAGCCCGTAACTCATACTGCGATGATCAAAACTTCCGTCATCGTGCACAAACCGCCCGCCGCGGAAATGTTCATTCATCAGGTATTGGCCCGGTGTAACCAGGTAGTTGGTAGCTTCGCGGTTCAACCGGTTAAAAAGCGTATCATCAAAATCAAACCGGCCGCTTCTGTGGTGTATGTGATAGGCATAGACAAGGTGGGGATAAACCGACAAATCAACGCTATCTGATTTAAAATATCCGCCGTTAACTTCCTCAAGCCAGGGAGCAAACCGGCCCTCTTCATTAAACCTGTGGTCGGTTGTTCGCACTAGGCTGAGCCATTGTTCGGCTCTGCGGACCATCTCATCCGGATATAGTTCGGGGCGATAAGCTTCGCTGCCATATTCCGAATCGCGGGATACGGTTGCCAT
>SLPZ01000187.1 GCA_007131725.1 Balneolaceae bacterium | reverse complement strand
TATCCCGGTTTTCTGGAGTCAGCGGACTGATGAGCATAAATTCAAGCGTTTCCTGGCCGGGTAGCCTGGCAAGTACGTAATAAGGCTCCATCAAAATTTGCCGGCCGCCATATTTTTCGTTCGGCCGTGTCCACAAATCTTCCTGGTTGTAGAACACCTGCGGGCGTGTCATATGATAGCGGGCAAACGTTTCGATCTGAACTTCAAACAAATCCTGCGGATAGCGGAAATGTTCTTCGAATCCTTCCGGAAGTTCATCGAGTGATTTGAAGACTCCGGGAAAAATGGAATCGTACACCTGGAGTACGGGGTCTTCCTCATCAACCACGTAATAATCCACGGTGCCGTCGTAAGCATCTACTATAATTTTTACAGAATTTCTGATGTAGTTGAACCGGTTTTGATACCTCTGGGAATACGGGAAGTAGTTCGAGGTGGTATATGCATCCTGTATCCAGTAAAGGCCACCGTTGTTCAGCACCAGGTAGGGGTCGTTATCGAGCTGCAGGAAAGGGGTAATTTTGTTGATTCTTTCCTGAACACTGCGCCACACCTGAAGTCGGCTTTCATTTTCAATGTAATCAGAAAGTAAAATATTGATGTCTCCCATTTCCCAGGCAAAGAGCAGTTTCCGGAAAAAATTGCTGATCTGAATTCCGCCAATTCCGTCGTAATGGATGTATATGTTTTCGTCGCCATCGGGATAGTGAAGTTCAGGCACACCGGTATTTACAATGTAATACCCGGAGCTGTGCTCGCCGAAATAGATGGCGGGATTCTCAACTTTGAGGTCCGGGCTTTCGTACACCGGGGGGATGTTCCAAATTGTTAGTATGGGTTCACCCTGCCGGTTGGTTTCGGTTACAGGGCTCATCACCAGGCCATGGCCGTGGGTGTACTGCATGTGCCGGTTTACCCATGTATCGGACTGACTTGGCAATGTTCGTGCAATTTCGCGGGCCGAAAGCATTACCTGTGTCATTGTACCGTCTATTATGTATCGGTCATTGTCAACCGAATAAAACTCGTAGTAAGAGCGGATTTCCTGAAGCTGTTTATAGGTATTGATCAGCAGGCGCGGATCCCAAAGCCGGATATTGTCAATGGCATCCTGGTTGTTCCGGATATCCGCAATCCGGAGTGTATCTTCGGCTGTGTATTCCACTTCCGTTACATTGTGCAGGTCGTAAGCCAGCCGTGTCATCTCGATATTATTTTCAAGATAGGGAGTCTCGAGCGAAAGCTCGTTGGGGTCTACATTAAACTGCTGAACAACAGCCGGAAGCAGAACCCGGCCAATCACCAATACCGCCAGGATGAGGCCTGCCAGGACAGGTACAAATTTTTGAAGATTTATCCACCTGTTCAGTACAAGCAGCAGGGCAAGCAGAAGCGTCAGGACAAACATGATCCAGATGGCGGGCAGATGCACATTTACATCAGTATAACCGGCCCCGAATATCAGCCCGTCAGGTTTCAGCAATAGCTGGTATCGGTCAAGAAAGAATCCCCACGCGATCAGTGCCAGCCAGATTGCGGCATTTATGGACAGATGATTGAGCACCGATGGCCGGCCATCAATTTTTGTGGCCGATTGCACACGAAGCAGGCCGGTAAAAATGTATGAAAGCGCAATGATGGCTAATGTGATAAATGCAATGGCTGTGAGTGAACTTTGCAGAACATCCCAGAATGGAAGCTGAAAGAGGTAAAAACCGATGTCGCGGCCGTAAAGCGGATCTACCTCACCAAACTCTACACCACTGATGAACCGCAGGGATTCATCCCACCGGATGTAAAAACTAAGCGCAAAAAGCAGGGCCATAACCAGCGCGCCAAGGGTGAAAAATTGTTTGATTCGTTTATTCGCAAAGGCACTGGAAAAGTCAAATTCAACCCCTTGTAATGGAGAGCCGTACAGGTTTACATGCTGAAGCTGTCCGGCCAGGTACCGGAAATTTACAGTAAAATAGATCGCGGCAATGATAAATGCGCCGACAATCAGGGAGAGTTGTGTGCCCCGGAGTATCCAGAATATCTGGGAATAGCCCAGTTCATTCATCCACATCCATTCAAAAATCCAGCTTGAGGAGATGGAGAGCAAAATGAGTGGAATGGCTATAAAAAGAAATAGTTTAATCAGTCGTGATGACATAAAATCGCATTGATTGGTTTTTTTGATAGAACGTTAAAATACGAATTTACGTGTTCAAGCCCGAACGGTATCAATCAAATAACACGTCTAAACAAAATTTTTTAGCAAAAGCAACCAGTCTGAAAGTCCGTTAAGACGCGATATGTGATTATCGTGTGTAAAATGACCTTCAAACTCACCATGAAGCCTCCAAAAAGAGCATGGAGTTGTAAAAACATAATCAATTTCGTCACGACGAACACCGAACTTTCGAAAGTGAAATGCGGCATTTCAACCAAAACCCGTCAATTCAGACTTGATCAGCCCATTTTTTGCACACGCAGCGACAGCGGAGTGAAATCTCCAAACGTTGTAACAGGATATCTCTATGAAAAGGATGGAAGCCCAGTACCTGACAATCAATCTGGTGGTACTGCAAAGCGGTAGAACTTCGGGAAATTCTATTTTTTAGAACGGGTTAACGCTGATTTCTTCGCAGAGATAGCTATCTATGGCAGTCTCAGCTCGTATACTATCGTAC
>SLPZ01000214.1 GCA_007131725.1 Balneolaceae bacterium | reverse complement strand
CCCGACCACCTACGGAAACAGGCCCGGGACCAGCACCTCCGGGCCATGGCTATCAGGTGGTGTGTAACGGACAGTGATAAGAAACAAACACTGCAGATTTTACATTTCCTTAACGGCACCAGGTACCGTTAACGTCGCTGGTGCTTCAAGTGCTGCGTCTGACGACAACGGGCCTTTCGCCGGATCCCTGCAGCTACCCAGTTATTCGACCCAAGATCGCCATTCCCCCTGGTCGTCCCAGTCCTTTGTGCCCTCACGAGTTTGGAGTCAACAAGAACGAGAAGGTATAATTCCCGGGACGATGAATACCGTGGAAACAAGTTTTTTGGGGGAGATGCCGAAATGACAGATACTATTCGGTGGGGCATTCTGGGGCCGGGGAGCATCGCTCACAAGTTCGCCAAGGGCTTGGCCGTGATCGACGATGCCGAGTTGGCAGCGATAGGGTCCCGCTCGTTGGAGCGGGCGAACACGTTCGCCGATGCGTACGGCGCAGACGCACGGTACGGCAGTTACGAAGAACTGGCCAACGACAAGAATGTTGATGTTATCTATGTTGCCACTCCGCACCCGTTCCATCGGGAACACACGCTGCTCTGCCTGGAAGCTGGCAAGGCCGTCCTATGCGAAAAGCCGATCTCCATAAACGCCCAGACGACAAAGGAAATGGTGGTGGCGGCGCAAGAGAAAAAGCTGTTTCTCATGGAAGCCATGTGGACGCGGTTCCTGCCAACCCTGGAGAAGGCCCGGCAGTGGATAGCCGACGGGCGTATCGGCGAAGTGCGGCTAGTCAAGGCCGATTTTGGCTTTCGCGTAGGCTGGAACCCGGAAAGCCGGCTGCTGGATCCCAATCTAGGCGGAGGCAGCCTCTTAGATGTCGGAGTATACACCATCTCGTTAGCGAACATGATTTTCGGCAGCGCTCCTAACCAGGTGACTGGAGCGGCGCATCTGGGCGATACAGGCGTTGATGAACAGGCCGGAATGGTTTTGGGCTATCCGGGTGGAGGACTGGCCGTCCTGTGCAGCGCGGTGCGAACCAGCACTCCGCAAGAAGCGCACATTATCGGGACCGAGGGTTCCATCCATATCCCTGACTTCTGGCACTCTACGACGGCCTCTCTCATGGTGGCTAACGAGGTCGTTGATCAGATTGATGCGCCCTTCCAGGGTTCGGGCTATGAGTATGAGGCCATGGAAGTCCATCGCTGCCTGCGGGCCGGGGAATTAGAAAGTCCTGTCATGCCTCTGCAGGAGAGTATCGAAGTGATGGAAGCCGCCGATCGGCTTCGCGGTCAATGGGGCTTTGCACTTCCGATGGAAAGGGGGATGCGATGATGCGGTACGGTAGAGTGCAGGGATTAACACAGCAGCTGTCCCGTCTAGTACTGGGTACCATGATCATCACAACGCAGGAGAAAGAACGTAGTTTCCGTCTACTCGATGCAGCCCTAGATCTGGGCTGCAATACGCTGGACACTGCGCATGTATATGCTGGCGGCAACAGCGAGAGGGCCATTGGCCAGTGGATGCAGGCGCGCAAAAACCGAGATGCGGTAACCATCGTCTCCAAGGGAGCGCATCACAACGCCGACCGCAAACGGGTGACACCGTTCGACATCACTGCTGACCTGCACGACTCGCTGGCGCGGCTGCAAACCGATTATATCGATGTCTATCTGCTGCATAGGGACGATCCGGATGTCCCTGTGGAACCGATCGTCGATGTTCTCAATGAGCATCTAGAGACGGGGAAGATCCGCGCCTTTGGGGGTTCGAATTGGCGGCATGAACGCATCGACGAGGCCAACCAGTATGCGAAAAGCGCTGGGCTTGCGCCGTTTGCAGCCAGCAGCCCGCATTTCAGCCTGGCTGAGCAAGTCGAGGACCCCTGGGGCCCCGGGTGCGTCGCTATTAGCGGCCCAAAAGAAGAACAGGCGCGAAAATGGTACAGCGACACGCAGGTGGCTGTGTTTGCCTACAGCAGTCTGGCGCGGGGGTTTTTCTCAGGACGAATCTCCAGGGACAACTATGAGCAGACCAAGGACACTCTGGACGCGGCATGCCAGAAGGCCTACTGCCACGAGCAGAATTTCCAGCGGTTGGACCGCGCGCAGAGGCTGGCCGAAGACAAAGGCGTGTCGGTTCCTCAAATTGCTCTCGCCTATGTCCTGAACCAGCCTTTCAACATCTACGCACTGGTGGGAGCTGCTAGCCAAGAAGAACTAGAGGCCAACGCAGCTGTGAGTGACTTAGTCCTGAATCCCAAGGAGCTTGTCTGGCTGGAGACCGGCATGGGATAATGCGGCCAACGAATTCCCCTCTGATGTCGGCTCAGGCGTCAATCCATTGGCCGAGGAACGATCCGCACGATGGAAACGCTGCGGCCTTCTACTGCAGCATAGATAGCTCCATCATGATGGCCAACAGTTACATCACGCACGCGCCAGCCTTCCTCTGCCAGCAGGGGATCCAGCTCCTCCAAACCATCATCGGTCAGCCGAAAGTGCGCTAGGTATTGCCGGGCCAGACCGCCCACAAAGAGGTCGCCCCGCCAATCAGCAAACCCGTCGGCATCATAGAAGGCCATTCCAGCAGGCGGGAATCCGCCGCTACCGCACTCCCAGTAATGCACCGGGTTGACCGTGTCATCTCGTTCTTCAGGAAATACTCCGATATCCTGCCCGGT
>SLPZ01000217.1 GCA_007131725.1 Balneolaceae bacterium | reverse complement strand
CTGGCCATTACCGAATCACTGGATGGCGGCAAACCGATTCGTGAATCGCGCGATGTGGATGTGCCGCTGTCGGCAGCCTACTTTTTCTATTACGCCGGCTGGGCCGATAAGCTCGATTATGCGTTCCCCGGCCGCAAGGCAAATCCCGTGGGTGTTTGCGGCCAAATTATTCCCTGGAATTTTCCGCTTCTGATGCTTTCCTGGAAAATTGCCCCTGCCCTTGCCGCAGGCAATACTGTGGTGCTGAAACCGGCCGAGTCAACACCTGTTACTGCCTTGAAATTTGCCGAAATTTGTCGCGATGCAGGGCTGCCCGATGGGGTGATAAATATTGTAACCGGAGCCGGACTGACCGGAGCGGAAATTGTGAACCATCCCGATGTGGACAAAATTGCCTTCACAGGCTCCACAGAAGTGGGAAAGATTATTCAGAAGTCAGTGGCCGGTTCAGACAAAAAACTCACGCTTGAACTGGGCGGAAAGGGGCCTAATATTGTATTTGAAGATGCCCCGCTCGATCAAACCGTGGAGGGGATCATCAACGCGATATATTTTAATCAGGGGCATGTTTGCTGTGCGGGATCGAGGCTTCTGGTTCAGGAGGGAATTGCCGACCGTCTCATCACCAAACTGAAAGACCGGATGGAAACCCTGATTGTGGGCGATCCACTCGACAAAAACACCGATATCGGAGCGATTAACTCAAGATCGCAATACGACAGAATTAACCAATATCTTGAAATTGGAGTAAATGAGGGGGCCACGATGTATCAAAGCTCGTGCAACATTCCGGAGAAGGGGTTCTATTGCAGGCCCACCATTTTTACCGATGTGAGCCAGAGCAACCGCATTGTACAGGAAGAAATTTTCGGGCCGGTGCTCACTGTTCAAACATTCCGAACTCCTGATGAAGCCATCGAAAAAGCTAATAACACACCCTACGGGCTGGCTGGCGGAGTCTGGACAGACAAAGGCTCAAAAATATTTAATGCCGGACAAAAAGTCCGCTCAGGTGTGATTTGGTCGAACACCTACAACAAGTTTGATCCGACATCGCCGTTTGGCGGCTACAAGGAGAGCGGAATCGGCCGGGAAGGCGGGCTGCATGGCCTCTATCTCTATGTAACTCTGAGTTAATGCATCATCAATCAAAAATTTAACACCTGTTTTACTGCAATTATTTCTGAAAATTGAAAATCATGTCAAAAAGAATTGAAGTTTTGAAAACGTACAAAACATATATTGGCGGGAAATTTCCCAGAAGTGAATCGGATCGTACATACCAGGTTAAAGACCCGAAAGGAAATCATATTGCCAATGCGTGCCGCTGCACACGAAAAGATGTTCGGGATGCGGTTGTTGCTGCACGGTCTGCATTTGGCGGATGGAGCGGCCGCTCTGCCTACAACCGCGGACAGGTTCTATACCGTATCGCGGAAATACTTGAGGGCAGAAAAGATCAATTCATTCACGAGATCGAACAATTTGGCATAAAACAAAAAAATGCTGCGGCTGAAGTGGAAACCTCAGTCGACCGTTTAATATACTACGCGGGCTGGACTGATAAAATCAGCCAGGTTTTTAGCACGGTTAACCCGGTGGCGAGTTCTCATTTCAATTTTAGCGCCCCTGAGCCGACCGGGGTGGTTGGAATTCTTGCACCGGATACTTCTCCCCTGCTGTCTGTCGTTTCACTCATTGCACCGGTCATAGCCGGAGGAAATACCTGCGTGGTTTTGTCCGGTGAAAAGTACCCTCTGCCGGCCGTCAGTTTTGGCGAGGTTATACATGCGTCTGATGTGCCCGGTGGCGTTGTAAATATCCTGACAGGATTTAAGGATGAAATGGCAGATCATCTGAGCAGCCATATGGATGTGAATTCCGTTTTTAATACGTTAACTGATGAGAGTACAAAGAAACTTATTGATGAAAATGCTTCTATAAGCGTGAAACGGGTTTACCATTATCCGATGAATGACTGGCTCGATCAAAGCCATGAAAATCCATATATCATCAACGAGTTTCTGGAAATTAAAACCACATGGCACCCGATTGGAGATTAATTTTTATAAGAACATGAGAAAAGCCGCATTTTATTTATTTCCGCTGATCATACTGCTGGCTGCAGCCTGCCGGACTCCGGAGCCTGTAGTTGAAGACGAACCCGAACCGTCTATTTATGAAATAGATGAGATAATTGCCGAAGAATATTTGAGAGAAGAAATGGATGAGATGGAACTGTTTCTCTTTGAAAACCGTGTGCACCTGGCAGACCGGTTTGCCATTCTTGAACACGATATGCCCGAAACATACCTCAGAGAAGTTGTCCGGGAAGAGCGCGAAGTGGATGAATATGCCGGTTTCAGGGTTCAGATTCAATCAACCCGAAGTGTTGCCGAAGCCGATTCAACCCGGGATGAATTCCGCGTATGGGCCAGCGAATGGCTTGATGGTTATGAGCCTGAAGTATACATCTTATTCAGGCAGCCCTACTATCGTGTACGTGCCGGAGATTTCAGGGACAGGGAGATGGCGATAGAGTTTTCACAAGTGCTGCAAAATCGATATCGCGGAGCCTGGATCGTTCACGACCGGATTGAACCGGAAAATGTGCCTGCAGATACCACAGAATTCAAAATCCGGGACATTCGAAACATTGGCCTTCCTGATGAATTTCTCGAAGATTAGCGG
>SLPZ01000071.1 GCA_007131725.1 Balneolaceae bacterium | reverse complement strand
GCCACACCGTAAAATAAATCAGAATAATGAACAGTATAATCAGCGCTCGCTGTAATGCTGTTTTCATGAGGCGGTTTCTGTTTGCTTTTGAATCAGCCCGGCTTCAGTTGCGGTTTTTTCAACAATGCTGATCATCAGATCAGTCATGTTTTCTTTCTCTGAAAGCATTTTATCTCTGCGCTGAAGGAACTTTTTCTCA
Source organism: Balneolaceae bacterium (assembly GCA_007131725.1). GTDB lineage: Bacteria > Bacteroidota > Rhodothermia > Balneolales > Balneolaceae > Rhodohalobacter. Next base: position 10,496 of record SLPZ01000071.1, on the reverse strand, counting down.
CTATTTTCATCCTCAAGAATTGCAATTGCGGTCTCTAATGCTTTTTTGCAGCCAGCTTCATCACTCATAAATTGTTGCACAAGGCCATAATTTTGCTCCAGCTCATTGATATATCCCAATCTATTCTGATTGATGAAAATTGAAGGAACACCAAGCATCGCTGCTTCTGAACTCATGGTGGCACTATCTCCTACAAGCAGAGAGGCATTATTTATAACGTCGTGAATATATGATGGGTCCGTCTCAACTATATATTGATTCAAATCATCGGGCAGCTGAGATTCAGAAGAAATCCACACATTTCCATAGCGGCTCAGTGTATCAACAAGCTCTTTTTTATATGCCATGTTCATTTGAGTTGTATAAATGTCATGAGTAGCTTTATTAGCAACAAACCGCAGAAGAATATAATGATCTCCAAGTTTTTCCAGGATATGATCACTTTTTTGAGGACGGTAGACATCGGGATGCAAATAAGCCAGCTCCTTATATGACGGTAACAGATTTAGCCCTTTGATCTTTTTTTGTAAAAATGCTTCCGGCGAATAAACATCAGGCTTACAATACTTAACCACCCTTTTAAACAGAATAGCCCGTTCCGTATCATTAAACATGATATGGCGGATTTTGTGATACCTGGCCACTACGGCAAGATAAGGTGAGGCATGGCTGATACAGAGCTCCGGGCTAAATTCTCTAATGGTTTTGTCAATAAGGCGACAGCTTTTCTGAATATATTTCAGTCTGTCGATATACGCCACTCCACCTTTCCCTTTATTAATGTATGAAATTTGGTATGCATTGAGCAGTTCTAATGTCACATCTTTGTCTCTTGCCAAAACTATGATCTGATTTTCTCTCTCCCTTAGATGAAAAATCAAATTTTTAAAATAATGCACATCTGCCGGATGGCCGATATCGAATAAAATTTTCATCTACAGCAAATACTCTTTACAAATTAATATTTTCCGGATCGTATTAGTTAACCATTATTTGCAAAACTCCATAGCAACGTTTAGAAAACAATTCATGATGAACTATTTAATCTTTTTGAAGAAAAAGGAATGTACAATGTATTGATATGATATTTATTTTTTATGTGTATGATGCTGACAAGATTCCAAATGAATAAACAAAGAAAATTCGATATGGCAGCACCTTCAATCCCATACCGGGGTATTAATACAAAATTAAGTCCAATTCCAACTATCACAACAGCAAACGTAATATTTTGATACGCAAATTGACTTTCAGTCATATTTAAAATGTGACCAACAGGTCCCGCAGTAACATTTAGAAAAAAGCCAATCGCTAAAATTATAAGTGCATTTTTTCCATCAGAAAAATCAGATCCAAACAGTGAAAGAAATATATCAGAAAATAAGATTATGATTATCAATAGTGGTAATGTAAGCCATATCGAAACTTTTACTGAATATTTAATTAAATCCTCTAACCTGTTTTTATCAGCCTTTTCATAAATCTCTGAAATTTTTGGAGCCATAATATTACCAATGGAAACAAAAAAAATATTAATCAGCCCCGCAATTTTCAGTGCAATAGTATAGACACCAACATCAGACTCAGTCAAAAATATTCCGACCATGATGCTGTCAATCCAGTTCTTTGAAAAAAGTAATATTCCAGCAAACAGTAGCGGGAGTGCTATTTTGAATAATAACCGAGTTTTCTTTTTCTCATTATTTTCATTTCCGTTATTGTTCCGAATGCTGATGCCTGTCCTATAAATTGTTATTTGGCTGACAACCGCTATAAAATACAGACCAAAAATAAAGGCTGTTATTACAATTTGTGAAGCATCACTCATCAGATATACTAGAGGAATTAAAAACAACAAACCAATCAGGTTCATTGATATATATCGGAAAAAAGCAAATACAGTTATTTTTTTTAAACCTTGTAAAGTATTTGTATTAAGATTAATAATAGCTATTGGCATAATACCTAATGATGCCAATTGAAACGGAAGAGTCATTTCCGGCAATCCAAATAATACAGATGCAGCCCAGGCTGATTTAACAAAAAAGAGTACTGAAACAATAGCAGATACTGCGATTGTAAAAATGAATGCACTTCGGTAAACAACTGTAATGGATGCTTTATCATTTTCGCCTATACCTGCTGATAATTTCAGAATAGAAAAATCGAGACCTAAAGATCCCAAAATTGCACCAAAAGTCATGTAAGTAAATGCAAGAAAAAACACCCCCCAGGTATCAGCCCCAAATAAACGCGCAACTACAAAAGCAAAAAGCAGAGATACAATAATGCCTGCAATTTTTAAAAAAAAACTATTGGCTGCACCTTCCAACAGTTCCAGATGGTCTTTATTGCCAGATATATCCTGCTGAATTTTTTTGAAAAAAGACAAATGTTAATTAAAAATTTATTAATGCATGTAACCTTTTTTAGTAGCTGTATAGTAGGGTCGTTCAATCAATAAATCAATAATTAACTATCGTTTTTAACAATTGACCGATGGCCAAACCTGCACTCCCGAATGGTCATCATTTAACACAACCTAAAGCCTGCTGTTTTGGTGTAGATACAGAAATGAATTATTTGACTAAGACACGATTGGCAATTGATAATGTTGATTTCGGAACAATATACAAGAATGATACACAATTTAAGATGTAATTATTTGGAAATGAATTATTTATAAGTTCAAATATGAGGCTGTTTTCAAAGACAAACCGAACTGGCTGCCCGCTTCTTGCCACGGTACCCGTTGCATATCGAAAATTATTATCACTAATAAAATTAACCTTACAAACTGAGATTCATATTCTTCAAATTCTATCAATCTCAGTGCCTCTCTTTGTTTCCGTGCGAATTTAAAAATTTCAGCCTGGTTTTTAAGCGTAATTCAAAAAAGTTAATGCCTGATGAGATATAGATTACCAAAACAAGATCTGTGACTTCAAACATTTACTCGTGGCACGCCTCAAAGTCGTGCCACGAGTAGATTTATCAACCGCTACGGGCGCCACGGAATACGATATTGACAAATGCTTTAAAAAAGTAACGAATATCTGTGCGAATGGGAGCTTTTTCGTATGCTTTTAAATAATTTCTCTCCGATTCGTGAATCTCTTCTAAACCCTTTGGCATATCGGCATAATAAGGCGGCAGCAACCCGGGTTTAACCTTGATTCTCATTTTCTGAAGATCCTCAGGATATAAATTGAAATACTGCTCACTTAATGGCCTCACACCAACCAGTTTCATCTCTCCTCTGAAAAAATTGATAAACATCGGAACTTCATCAATCCAGTATTTTCGAAATGTAATCCCCCAGGTTGTCATCCTGAAATCGTTCCTGAACTTACCGCCCTCCTCAAGCTTGTTTTTTTCAAAAATAAAACCCTGCAGGTATTCCGAATAGGGATGCATCGTACGAAGTTTAAATACCCTGAATACTTCTCCATTCAGACCAACCCGCCTCAGCTTGATTAAGGCGCCATATGTAGGCTGCATGTCATAGACTGGCTCCGCAACTTTTCTGGTAATAACGAATGTTCTGCCGCCGATGCGTTTATAATCTACAATCTCAAAACCACAACAAACAAGCCGTCCCAAAACCTCGGTAATAGACATGACCCGGTTTCTTCCTTTTGTTATGGCAAAATACAGTCTGCGCGTTACTTTCCATTTCGGGAAGATCCGTTTCAAAATAAAATCGAGAGTATAATATGGATATCCGATTGCACCGGGAAATTTTTTCAACAAGCGTTCCTTCCGGGCATTTTTAGTCTCCATCGTTATCATAAAATACTGCCCGTTTTGTAAGGAGCTATTTACATGTTCAAAGAATTTATTCACTCGACGAATATCGTTTACACGGTGTACATTGATCAGGCCAATGCATTTATCTGATACTGACGGTATACTCTCTCTTTTAATCGTGTCAATCCACTGAATTCGGGAAAAGTCATTGCTCTCGAGAACTTCCGTGAAGTATTTTTTCATATCAGAATCAAAAACCGGGAAGGATAATGATTTCTGTTCTTCTACAACATCAATTTTCTCGATTAGCAAATCACCCATATCGGCAGGTTTTTCTATGATTGACCCTAACAGACTATGTCTAAAAAATCAAAAATTTCAAAAGTTTGTTTCAATTAGATACTACGTTTTTTCTTTAAATCTCGCAAAAATAATTCAGACCTAATATATTCGGAAGAAGTTCAATCAATCCTTAAAGTTTTTTAAACTTTGAAACTATTTTGATCGAAAATAAATCAATTCAATTCTGCTGCCTTTTTAACTGGTTTGAAATTTAAATTACAACGGATGCTCTTATGTGCCTGCTCGCAGCATAAAGCCCGTAACATAACCCTGTCAGCCACTTTTCCATGCAATTGTAACACATAATATGCTATTCAACTCGATAGACTATACGATCTTTCTCCCGGTTTTTTCTGCTCTATTGGTTCGTATTTAAGTGAAGTCTGAGGTTATAAACCCTATTTATTGTTAGTCAGATATTTGTTTTACGACTGGTTAGATTGGCGAATCCTATTTCTAATAATTCACAGTACATCGACTATTTCGTAGGTCTGGCACAGAAAAAGCTCCCAATCACAATCTTCTGCTATGCCAAACAATTTCAACTACCTAACGAAAAAAAGTTTTCGGAGTGGCAAAATTCTGCAAGCTCGGCATATCTACGGGAGTTCGCGAATTGATGGTAACCCGCAAAACAATTTATTTATGGATTCATCGCTTCTTAGCCTCTGCGAATAAAAGCTTGGGGAGATAAAATGTTTTGAAGGAATTTGCAACCAATCCCTTGACTGTATTGGTTGCTTTTTCCCTAACCTGTCGGGCGGCCATTAACCCGCCCACGCCTCGGCATCGTTGTACACACGGGCAAATTCAAGCTTCTTCCCGTCTTTGTTGACTGTGGCTTCGTATTCAATCATTTCAGAATCGTCTTCGCGCTGGATTAACTCCCTGGCAAGTTCATTTACGATCTGAGTTTGAATAACACGCTTCAATGGCCTTGCTCCGTAAACCGGATCAAATCCGCGCACCGCCAGCCAGTCTTTCACCTTGTCAGAAACCGAAAGCGAAACCTTATTTTTTGTCAGCATTTTCTCAACCCGTTTGAGCTGGATATCCACAATCTCGCGAATGTGGCTCTGATCAAGCGGATGGAAGACCACCACATCATCAATCCGGTTCAAAAATTCCGGACGAATGGTTTTTCTGAGCAGCTCCAGAAGTTTGTCTTGCAGCTTTCTGTATGTATCGGGTTCCATATCCCCGGCACTCTTCTCAATTTCCTCAGAAATGAGATGCGAACCGATATTGCTGGTCATGATGATGATGGTGTTTGTAAAATCGACGGTCACGCCTTTGTTATCGGTCAGGCGGCCGTCATCCAGCACCTGTAGCAAAATGTTAAATGCATCAGGGTGCGCTTTTTCAATCTCATCAAGCAGAACCACTGAGTAGGGTTTGCGGCGAACCGCCTCGGTTAGCTGGCCGCCCTCATCGTAGCCCACATATCCGGGAGGCGCCCCGATGAGCCGGCTCACACTGTGTTTCTCCATGTATTCACTCATGTCGATCCGGATCATGGCGTCTTCGTCATTGAACAAAAAATCAGCCAGCGAACGGGCCAGTTCGGTTTTACCTACTCCGGTTGAACCGAGGAACATAAACGAACCGATTGGCCGGTTTTCGTCCTGAAGCCCTGCACGTGCACGGCGCACCGCATCTGAAACAGCGTCAATCGCCTGATCCTGCGCAATCACCCGTTTATGCAGCTCTTCCTCGAGCCTCAGCAGTTTCTGCCGCTCGCTTGATAACATTTTCGATACCGGAATGCCCGTCCACTTCGACACAATATCGGCAATCTCTTCTGCCTCCACCTGCTCTTTTAGCAGGGATCTCTCCTTCTGTATTTCGTCCAGTTCAGTTTTGGTCTTTTCCAGATCATTTTCGAGTTGCGTGATGGTGCCGTATCTCAGTTCGGCCACTTTTTCATAATTCCCTTCACGTTCTGCACGGTCCGCCTGATTTCTTGCCGTTTCAATGGCCTGTTTCATCTCGCGCGTTTTCTGGATCAGCCCTTTTTCGAGATCCCACTGGGCGCGCATCATTTTGCGCTTTTCCTCAAGGTCGGCAAGCTCTTTTTCGTTGCTCTTCAGTTTGGCTTCATCTTTTTCACGTTTCAGAGCCTCACGTTCAATTTCGAGCTGACGAATCTGCCGTTCGATGCTGTCGAGCTCTTCGGGCATCGAGTCGATCTGCAATCGCAGCCTGGATGCAGCCTCATCAATCAGGTCAATCGCCTTATCGGGCAAAAACCGGTCAGCAATATAGCGGTGAGATAGTTCCGCCGCTGCCACAATTGCCGCGTCGGTAATTCTCACACCGTGGTGAACCTCATACCTCTCCTGCAATCCCCTCAGGATTGAGACGGTATCTTCAATCGAGGGCTCACCCACATAAACAGTCTGCAGTCGCCGCTCGAGGGCTTTATCTTTTTCAATGTACTTTCGGTACTCGGTTAATGTCGTAGCGCCGATGGCATGAAGCTCTCCGCGTGCGAGTGACGGTTTCAAAATATTTGCGGCATCCATCGACCCTTCTGATGCGCCGGCTCCAACAAGTGTGTGAATTTCGTCGATGAAAAGAATCAGCTCTCCATCAGAGTCAATCACTTCTTTCACTACCGCCTTCAGCCGCTCTTCAAATTCGCCCCTGAATTTTGTTCCGGCCAGCAGTGCACCCATATCCAGGCTTACAACCTGTTTGGTTTTCAGTCCTTCCGGTACATCTCCGCGAACAATCCGCAGGGCAAGGCCTTCGGCAATGGCGGTTTTACCCACACCGGGTTCACCGATCAGTACCGGGTTATTTTTGGTGCGGCGTGATAAAATTTGCATTACCCGGCGAATTTCCTGGTCACGCCCGATAACCGGATCGAGTTTATTTTTTTCGGCCAGTTCATTCAGGTTTCGAGTGTACTTCTCCAGTGCCTGGTACCGGTTTTCGGCATTAGGATCATCTACTTTCTGCGATCCTCTTACCTGTTTGAGTACTTTCAGAATCTGGGCTTTGTTTGCTCCTGAATCCTTCAGCAGGGTGGCCGTTTCGGATGACACCTGCAGGATTCCCAGCAAAATATGCTCGGAGCTGATGTATTCATCTCCAAGGTTATCGGCTTCCGACTGAGCTTTATCAAAAACCTCTTTGGAGTTGTTGGATAAATACTGGCCCGAAACCGAAGCCCCTTTCACCACGGGAAATCGTTTGATTATCTGGTCCAGTTTTTCCTGCATGCCGGGCAGAGCAACACCCACCTTTTTCAAAACGTTGATGGTCACATTTTCCGAATCACTCAGCAGTGCTTTTAAAAGATGAGCAGGCTCAACCGCCTGGTGATTTTCATTCTGGGCAAGCTCCAGCGCCTTCTGTACAGCTTCCTGTGCTTTTATGGTAAATTTGTTGAAATTCATATCTCACTATTTTGGATATAATTAATAATTTCGGTTCTACTGGAAACTTAGTGGGTAAATAGGTTGTCAGTCCAAAATCATCCCCTCTTAAGAGGGCTCATTTTTTGAACGCGAAGCGAAAAAGTTAGTCAAAAACACGACTTGTCGTGGTTTCTTGACTGACGAGGGGTGTGTTCTTTGGGGCACGAAGCCTGATTCAGGGACACACCCCTCGATCGATGAACCGCGCTTCGCACTTTCATCATCACATTTCCCCTCTCGAGAGGGGATTCAATTTACTTTGAACTGATTACCCACTAAGTTCCCATTAGAACCACAATTTCTTTTTTCTTTTCTATCTGATGATGTACCAAAATCATACCCTAACAATTTTATATGCCGTTATTACAGGCTAAAAAAAAACCGTGTAAAAAGCGCATGAATTGATCAGGAAACTTGGCAGAAATGTGACGTTTTTGATGTGATTGCGCACTGAGTGGCAGAACAAATCCTCGTCAGGCCACTCCAGTTGGTCAGACGGGTTGTGAGGGAGAATATTTTTCGTGAAGTTTTATTCGTTAGACGAGAACATGGCTTCAATAAGATACCTTCTGAAGCATAATGAATTGCAGGTTTCAGGATTTTAATTTGTACCTACTCGTCAGACGAAGATGGTTTCTAAAAACAATTTTGCAATTTCTAAAATCCACAAAAACTCCTCGAACAAATCTATTGCTTTCTCAACACCGACACGCTCGGGTACTTTTGGGCTTCACATTATCCCAAGACGGCGTTCGCGTTTCTCACTATTCCCCGGGCTGCAAGCTGATGTTCTTTAATGGCTTGGATTAAGGGTTATTTCGTCTGTCAGCTGCATTTGTCCGACTAAGAAATGCCTGGCTCAAATGAGATCTACGCATCGGCGAATCCACACACCGCACTCCACAAACCAATACCTGAACCTCCGTGCCACTTTGCGCCCTCTTCGCGTATAACTGCCTGCCATCGACACTTTGGGACGGTTAACCATTCTGCGGCCATCGCGATTTCCTCCACCCGAAACTGAATCATTTCCACAATCTTTTAAAACGTCAAAAACTTAAAGAAGAGATTAGAAAATGAGATGGTGTTGCAGCAGATTATGAATATTTTGCCAAGCTGCAGATCTATAGAATCTTTAATTCGTAAGATTTCGAGTCTAAAAACCTTCTGACTTCCACATTGGGACACCCTGAGTAATTTCTTACTATACAGACACTGAATTTGTTGCTTTATATATCCAATATTAAGACTTTATTAATGTAATTACATTGAAAAGCTATCCTACAAGAATGTAGTAACGCTCTTTATTCGTTTTAGCAATTGAGAGTCGTAAATCTTGGAGGAAAAAGAATCGTGTCCTGGAAGAGCACTAACTTTGTCCCAAGAGAATCACTGTTTGATAAAAAATCCAGCCGATAATCCATTACCCAGGGACAGTATCGCGTCGATGTACGCCCATCATTAAGGAAATGATAATGCACCTACAGCGCATAGAATAGAATTGATTCAATCGCCTTTTTTACAAAACGAACGCTTACCCTGAAGTCTAAAAGAGCGAACACAGATTTAGAATGATTGAAATTTTTGGGTGTATAAATTGGCTTTGATAAGTTCAGCCATTATGATCTTATTTTTTCTAAAAAAAAAATTGAAAGTCAGAAAAAAAACCTAATTAATTCCCGGTTTACAGTTTGATACGAGCACAGTTGAATATAAATAAATGGTATCACTCTTTAGTCTTTAAAATGATATCAAAAAATAAACCTCTTTTCTCTGCATAATACGTTTTTTGATCAGATAATATCATCTTCCTTAATTTTTGCTTTGGTAAATGCTTCTCAGTGTCTGTAAAAATGTCAAATCTTTCAAATGAACCCAGTAACATATCTGCTATTTCTTCTTTTTCAGGCCAAAAAGGCGGATGTAATGCTAAATAGATGTATATGCCGGGATACCCCGCAATGTAATCTAAACCTTCTGATATAAATCGTTCACCTCCTTCGATATCAATTTTGACAATATTAGTGGAATCAAGATCACAACCGGATAAAAATTTCTGAAAGGAAATGGTTTCAGTCTCACTGCCTTCACCTCCAATTCCATTTATGGCTGGATGAGGAAGAATCCGATCCATAGGTCCAAAACGAACAGTTTCACCGGTCTTGTTAAAAATGCAGTAATGATGGAGCTCAACTTCATCTTGCAAACTATTCAACTCACAATTCTTTTTTAATTTCTCAAAATTAATCGGATCTGCTTCAACCACTATAATTTTTTTCGGGCGATATGAACTTGCAAGAAATACTGAAGGCCCTATATACCCTCCGATATCTATAACCATTTTATCAGATGAAATATGCCTTTTGTAAAACTCCCGTAATTGCGGCTCCCATGTGCCTCTATTGAAGGAAAGCCAAAATTTATCTGGTAACACTGTAAACTCATCATTATTGATAAGTGCTTTACGTGGGAATATTCGAAAATAATCCCGCATTTCTACAATGCTGTCTCTGATTGCAGGAGAAATGTTTCTGACAATCATATTTTTTATTCTTTTCATAAATTAAAGAAAAGGTTATCCGCAGAAACATTCATAATTCTTTTATCGAAAAACGCGGACAGGAAGAAATTAATTATCGTTTTGCATTGCTTAGCACTTAATTTTCAGTCACATCCACATCATTATTCTGCACCCGTCACACAAAAAATCAGCAATTCAATGAGAGCACCAAAAGTTCACAAGCTAAACCAAAAACCCTGTGCCTTTCTGCGCACTCTGCCTCCCCTCGACACTTCAGGGCGGTTTAAATGCCTAAAGACCAAATTCTTGATCGGTTCTCAGTTTTTCGGTTTCTCCGTTCTCTGATATTGTTCATGGCCTCCTCCCGGATCCGTACATTTCGGTTCCAAAACTACCTATAACAAACCCAAGGAGGAAAACCATGAATGTATATTGCAAACAACATGCATATTACTGTG
>SLPZ01000278.1 GCA_007131725.1 Balneolaceae bacterium | reverse complement strand
TCAAAATATCCGCTGTCGAAATTCATGTTGGTTCCGGCTCTTGCGTAGTAACCCTGCGTAGAATAGGCTTCTATATGAGTTCTGTTTTGTAAACCGTATCTCCCCTCAATAATTTCAAAAGTGCCCTTCAACAGCCCGAAATTGTAACTTACGGCCGCGAATATTTCCATCGGTTCATTGGCATTCGCTCCAATTAGAGAAAGATCGGGTTCATTAATATTTCTTGCTCCTGCGCCGATTTCGAGATCTGGTATTGGCCTGGCATAAACACCTGCTGCCGTATTTAATGTAAATCCGGAGAAACCATCCTGAAATACCGGGTCATCAAAATCAAAGTCTACAAAGTTGTCTTGATTGTAACCGATGTGATGCAAAGACACATTAGCTCCCACTGAGAATCTTCGAAGTATTTGCACAGATGCAGAACCACCGAATTGAGAACGGCTGAATATTGGACTATCAAAATATTGAACCTGCAATCCGCTGCCGAACCTGCTGCCTATCATTCTTGGCGAAGATAGAGTGAAATATCCATGCCTGTAATCAAAACTTGAATTCTCAAAGAATCCCGTATGGTAGGTTTTTACTCCAAGTGCAAAATGTGAAGGCTGAAATGAAATTATGGCTGGGTTTGCAAACTGTGTTTTGCTGTCCATAATACTTGTTGCCGGTCCGTAAATGAAATCCTGGCCATAGGCTCCTTTGAGGAACAAAATGTAAATCAAAAACAGAATAAAAAGTATGCGTTTAATCATGTAGTTCGAACATTTATACATTATAAAGCTAAAGTAACAGCACCCCTTATAATCAGGTTATTATTATCTTCTACCACATACAGATATACTCCTGGCTGCAATACATTGCCGTTTTCATCAGTACCGTCCCACTCAAGTAATGATCCGCCAAAGTCTTCACCCCGTAATGTTCGTACAAGCCTGCCGTTAAAACTGAAAATCTGGATGTTAGGGTTGGTGATATTTGCCAATTGAGTCAGGTTGAATTGAACCGAGTCATTAAAACCATCATTATTTGGAGTGAATGGATTGGGACTGACTGTGACTTCACCTTCCGTAACTGTTACATTTATGGAAATATCATTATTGGTTTCATCCGATTCTTCGATCTCATTATCCGAATCAACTATAAACCTGATTGAATTGGCTCCGGTCTGAGTAAAAGAATGATTGAATGCATATGCCCTTGATTGCCCCGGTTGTATGGTTTCATTTACACGTATTACTTCTTCTACCACACCATTTACCAAAAACGTAACATTGAATGGATCTTCAACTGTTACATCTCCATCCAGCCTGAACACTCCCTCAAATCCGTAAGAGACACCAAGAAGATATTCGGTTTCAAAAGAGATAGAATTGATAGCTGTAGCTACAAGATCGGGTAAAGGTTCTCCTGTTTCACCGATTAGATCGATAGTAAATGTTTGTACTCCGCAAACGGAACTGGCTCTTACAATCATTTCATCTGTAAAAACATCAAAATCAGACGGTGTAAAAGAAACAGATATATTTCTTTGACCTCCGATTGCAAGTGTAAATTCAGATGCAGTTTCTAAAGTGAAATTATTACCCAAAACAATTTCAAGGGTTATATCTAATGAGACTTCACTGTTGTTAACCATTTGAAATTGCTGGGTTGATGTTTGGCCTATCTCAACAGTTCCGAAATCAATCAAATCCGGAAATGATAACCCGGTAACAATTTCCTCGCATACCCCACTGTCAAATAAGTTAAAATAGATGCGAATCTGGTTGGATGTAGAGCTTGCCACAGCAATATCCATTGAACCGCCGAGGTTCAAATCAGCAGATGAAACACCAAGCGGGCCGGATATATTATTATCAACAATCACATCTGAACCAAAAAGTGATGTTGAAGTGAATTCACTGATCCTGAGGTCATCAGAACTAAAGTGTGTTGTAATTAAATCTAACACTCCGTCACTGTCTAAATCAGCCGCGGCTGCTGTAAGAGGCCTTGATGAGTTGCCTGTAGTTCGGGATGCGATAAAAGAATAACTGCCACCTGTATTTTCATAAATGTAAAAAATTCTTTCGTCAGAAGAGCCTAAAATGATGTCGGGAAAATCATTATTGTTTTCTCTCACAAAATTACCCGTAACAAGGAAAGAAGGAGTAAAAGAAAGATTATCGATGATTATATCATTGGAAAAATTGGTATTTCCCTGATTAATAAGGGCTTCAACACGATTCTCGCCCGAAATTGCCACAAGTATATCCAGCAATCCATTTCCGTTGATATCTTCTGCTGATATGGATATCGGTGCAAGCCCAACAGAGTAAGATTGAGGACTGTTGAAAGAGCCCGTTCCATTATTATAATGAATAAATATCCTGTCTGAGCCCAAAGCAGCAACGGCAAGATCCAAATACCCATTTCCGTTAAAATCACCACTGATAACCTCCACAGGCCGTTCACCTGTATCAATAAATTCGAGATCCAGATTTGATGGGTCGCCGTTTGTATTGCGAAGAATAATTAGCTGATTGGATAAAGTGGCGGCAATAATTACATCCGTATTGCCATTGTTGTTTAGATCAGCCGCTGTGATGCCTGAGTTTGCAGGAAGTGATGCGGTTGAAAAAGCCATTTCAGGTTCTTCGATGCTGGCCGACTGAACATCTATTCCAGTTTCAATTTCACTGGTAATTGCAAAATCTCCCGTAGTTTGTGTTTCATTTTCAAGTATGGTGACGAGTGTATTATTTGAATTCACAACAACAAGATCTGGTGCGCTGTTATTAGACAGATCAACAGATAATATACCCGAAGGTTCACTTCCATCCTGAAGGGTGTAAATTTGAGGCTGTGAAAATTCAAAACTGCCTACAAACGGTTGTACATGGTATGACCAGAAAAATGGCTGATTTAATTGTTCTCCATTGTCTGAACGCACTTCTCCGGTAACAGAAACCATAATTTTTTCACCTTCAGAAAACGGATTTGATGGAGTAAAAATGGCTGTATTCGATGATTCGAGCGAAAAAGTGCCCTCTATACTGCCTGAGACAGTTCCATACACAAAAACACCGTTTTCCAGGCTTGAGAGATTCACATTTTGACTGAATGATATGGAAACAGGATCGGTTGAGCCTGCCTCAGTAGTGTTAGGGGCAGGGAATTGGCCGCTGACAACAAACTGTGCGGTGACGTTTTGATTCAGAAATAAAACGGCAAAAGCAAGAGAACAAAATGTTTTTATAAATGTACTTGTCATAATTATTTACTGTTAATCAATCGAGTCCAAGGTCAGATTTTAATGCCCTGTAGTTATCAATATCGCCGTTCAGTTCGTACGCCAGCATCAGGTTTTCTTTAAGGCGCCTGTTTTCAGGATTTAAAGCAACCAATCGTTGATTGGCCTCTACCATCAGGCCAAAATTGCCGGTTTCCAGGTAGATATAAGAAAGTGCGCTCAAGACGTCTTGATCTCCTGGCATCCGTTGTAAACAAATACGGTAAAAAGGCTCAGCCCTGTAAATCTCTCCGAGGTTATTTAATTCGTTTGCAAATTGTTTTACAGAGTGATAATTCGATCGATAATCTAATTTTTGGTAAAATGCATCTACAGCGTCGCTAAAGTTTCCAATTTCCAGGTGCGAATAAGCCAGAATTTTATATAATGTGTGATTGGAAGGAAAGTGTTTAAGAAATTCCAGTGAAGTTTCTACAGCTTTTTCATACTCTTCCGAGTTAAAATATGATTCTGCAAGGTTTAGCCCGCAGTGGAAGTTTTCGGCATCATGATCAAGGCATTGCAAATAAACCTGCTGGGCCTGTTCATGATCTTCTAACTCGGTGAATGCATTGCCCAGTGTGGGATATACTTCCACCCTGTCTGGAAAAATCTGGCTCGCGTATGTAAAATACCGTGCCGTATCGCTGAACCTTTCCCGTTCCCGGGTATCCAGCCCCGCATTCAACTCCAGACGGTAGTTTCTCTCTTTCAAATATTCAATATGCTCGCGATACATGGATGAAGAATTCAGCGAACGCTCGAAGTAACTATTAGCCTCTTCATATTGCTTTTCGCGGCTCAGTACGTTACCCATCAGGTAATTGGCTTCGGCACTATTGGGATTTTGGGACAACTCGGTTTCCAGCATCTGTTTGGCCGAGCGGAAATCATTTCCCGCCATATGATTGTTAAAATCCCTCATTACGGCACTTTCGCACGCATTTATAAGAAAGAAAAGACAAATAAGACCAAGTGAAAGACTGTTTTTGGTATTCATAATCATACAGGTTAATCATGTGGGCCGGAATACTACCCACATGATAGTAGCAGATGAACTGTTCGGATGCAGAATGTTTATGTTTTGGTTGCTAAATACTTATATCCTGACAGAATGAAGGGGATGCAGAAAAAAAGTTTAATTTTTTTCCAGGAAGGCCCTGTTTTGTGCGCGTCGTCGACGCTACTAATTTGGATTCAATAATATCAATAGTTTAGTAGGATCCATTTTTAACTTTGTGACATGCAATCCGATGAATGGTAAATTCTTTCCAAATTGGGGTAACAACCATTTTTGAACTAAAAGCTGTACGGATTTACCCAGGAATCTTTCCCGGCAACCCCTCGAATGTGTTTTCGTGCTTTGACAGGCTTAATGCCTCGGGGTCTTTTCTTGTTGCTCTGATCTCCCCCGGGTTGCACTCCATCATTCTTGCTTCGCAATTCTGATAGTCACTTCACCCGGGGTTATAAGATCGCTCATCCCTGACGGGATTTTTACGGTCTATGTACCAACACAAATTACCCTTCAATTTGATAAACCATCCAAATAATTGATCCCAAAAAAGTCGTTAGACCTTTTTTGCCCTGTGGGCCAACATTGAAACACAAAGGTTTATGAGTATTTATTAAAGAATTAACCCCTACTGGTTTCAATGCCGGGGTTAACCCCGACAAATCATTGGTTCACAATGATTTGTCGGCCCTTCGGGCAAAATTGTCATTGCTCCAATGACAATTTTGGGTTGATGTTTCTTCTCGTGCCGGCATAAGCCAAATCAAATCCGCGAATTCGCTGTGTAAGTCACCGATGAGAGTAACATTAAACTCCGATAGGAGTGATCGATATTATGGCAAAGCCATCCCTTTTCGGGGTAACCCCGGACAAGTGAGGGCTGAAAAACGCCACTGCGTTTGAAACCGAGCGCAGTCCGGGGGTTAGCGAAGCAACCAAAAATCCCGAGGCAAGCAATGAGGAAAAGGCAACAAACAGCATCGAAGGGATTGGGCAAAGTTTTCTGAATGTAGAAACCCCAAAGCTGTTATCCAGATCATAGATCTATCGAATTTGGGTCATGCAATGCACAAAACAGGAAAAAGTTGAATTTTTTTCCAAGAAGGCGAAATCAAATCAAAATTCCCGGACAGTACCGGGTAACTACCTGTTTCCCTGCACTAAATACCAGTCCACCCATGCATCCATATGACCCACCGAGTTGGGATGAAGTGTAATTTCTCTATTATGATCTAATAGAACTATTGCCGGGATTGAGTGTACTTGATAATCCTTCACCATCGGGCTTTTCCATTTCTGAAAATCGGTGGTGCGGATGAAGGGTAGGTCGCCTGCAAATTGTTCAAAATTTTCGGGTGTTTCATCCAGGCTTACCAGCACCACTTCCACACCCGATTTCTGCCAGTCCGGGTAGTGTTCCAAAAGTTCAGGCTTCATCTCGCGGCAGTAGGGGCACCAACCGGCAGCAAATACCACCAGAATGTACTCAGATTCAATCTCACTGAGATGAGAGACTGATACCCCATCTGGAAAGAGGGTGTTTTCGTTGAACTGAATGTCAGGAGCGGTATTGCCGGGCTTCATGGCACGGTAGAGTTCCAGCTTTCTTGCCAGCCGGGAGGAGAGCAGCTCGCCATGATCTTCCAGCAGGCTCAGGGCCAGGTGTTCGGATGAAGTGAACAGGCTGCGCTCTTCCAACAGATCGAACAGGAATTCCATTATTTCGTTGAAAAGATCCGGATCGACAGTAAGCTGTTTTATTAGGATATCGATTGAGTGATTTAGCTCCATAAACACCGAGTCCGGAGAACGACCACTGTTTTCGATGAGCCAGACGTGGCTTTCAATCACCTCACCCAGCAGTCCGCTTTTGTAGAGCCGTTCATCAGTATGATCGAGTTCTCTGAACGCCTGAATGGTTTTGGGAAGCTCTTCGGTGCGGAACTGTGCCACCACCGGCACCGACTGCACCAGCCTGCGAACCGGCAGATACCAGCGGATGTAGGAGTCGCTTGGTAGTTCATCAATAAAGGCATCATCTTCTTTCCGGATGCGCTCTATTTCCTGAGTGATAGCTTCTTTTGGTTCAGATTGCACAGCAAAAAGTGAATCACTTTGGTACATGCGTTGCAGGTAAATCCATGCACTCAACGCTTGCTCGCGGCGGGGATGCTCGGAGGCATACTGTTCAAAGAGCAGGTTCTCCAATGCACTCAGGATTTCGATGCTTTCAGGCTGAGATAGCGATTGCCCACTCAATTTAATATCCTCACCGGATAACACCACAACAAACGTGCTTCCATCCGTTGAAACAAGCTGTCCCATGCCGATATTTTCTTCAGAGTAGGAAAGTGCAAAGCTACCGTTTTCTGAAACCTGGATTTGTGAAATTTTATAGGTGTTGAAGCCACTGAATCCTTCAAGACGGATCTGCTCACCGGTATGAAGTGGAAATTCCCCGCTAACTGTTTGTTGTGAATAGATCGGTGCCACACTAACGAAACAGAGAAAAAGCAGTAAAGCTTGTTTCATATCTACACATTGAATGGGTGAAAAAAACTATACCATCGCATCTTCATTATAGCATTTGTAAAACAACCCCTCGCGATACAGGGTGAATACTGCCGGATCTTTACTGCGCGTAATTTTTTGTAATACGGTCATATCTGAAGCTAAAAAAATCGACCGCCTAAGGCGGTTTTGTGCGCCTTCGCGTCCTGCGGAACGCTCAGGCGAAGTGTCATAAGTGTCAAATAAATCAAAAGTGTCATTCCTTGAGGCAACGGACGGAGCCTCCACCCGCGCGGCTGCTGCTGTCCATGCTGGCATCGACGCTACCGAAGTACAGGTCCCTTGCAAGGCTACCGGAAACCGTACCCGACGAATAGCTGCCGATTAAGCCAACAAAGCTGAGCGAACCATTGCTGCTGCTGCGCACGCCCGCCACAGGCAGTTTAAGGGGGGATTCAAATGCTCCAACTCGGTTATTGCTGCTCCAGCTTTGAAGCTCAGCTTCCCACTCGGCCTCGGTAGGAAGGCGGTAACCACTCGGACACGGGTTATTGATTCCATTCACCCCCTGCCATAAATTGTCGTTCTGCGGGCTGCGCCAATCCCAATTGGCACCTAAATTACTCAGAATAAAACTCCCGTGGCCCGGCTGGTCCGAACTGCTAAGAGTTGTTGTAGTTGGAGAATTTCTACGCTGATGACCATCCGCCTCCCGACCCCACTGGTAGAGGTCACCATAAGCCTCCTCATCATCCATAGATGTTGCAGCACGTGAGGCACCCAGATTACGATCCATCCAAATGCGTCCGGTCGGGCTGGTCACTTCGACAACGGCCGTGCTATTGTCGCGGCTCCACGCAAGACCAGTAAGAGTTACATCCAATCTGTAATCTGAATTTGACATAAAAATCTCAATTTCATAATACTTGTAAAGTTCATGCCTAACCACAACTCTACGAGTTCCCTGGGGTACCGTTGGCACCTGATAAAAACCGGTGGATGAGCTGCTGGATCTTAGGTCACTATCGGTTCCATCAGGGTTCATTATCACAACTGATGCCCGATCTACAGGCTCATCAAACTCTGAAGAGATGATCGTACCACTCAGCTGATGGGTAAACTCAGCAGATGTCATCAATGCATTGGCTTCATTTTCACCTTCTTCGACGGCAATACCAGAGTGTTTGCCCATCTGCCGACTCCGCGCATCGACGACCGTTACAAGGCGGATATCTCCACGGTTCCGGCCGACAGCGGTGCAGTAACCCCTTTGGTTGTGTGGGAAGGAACAGATGACAGCCAATACTTTACTCCATGCGGAGAATATGTGGTGTTCACATCTCACGGTGGTCAGCTCGAGGGAATCGGGATCCAGGATCTCTTCGTCGTTCCAGCATCGGGAGGAGAACCGCGTCCACTGGCCCATACCTACGACCGTAATGCCGGCATCGTCGGGTTTGATGCGTCGGGACATCTGCTGATTACCGAACGCAGAAACACCCTCCCCGCACTCTACAGAGTCCCTTTGGATGGAGGGGAGCCGCAGCTGCTCACCCCGGAAAAAGGTATTTACAATATGTTTGCAGTGAACCGGGAAGGCAATCGGGTCGCTTTTACCTTTGAGGATTCCGCAACCCCACGGGAGGTCTGGTTTGCAAATCCGGAAACTTTTGAGCCTGTGAAAGTCTCCGGCGCGTTCGAAGATATCCGTTTTCCTGAATTCGGCGATACCGAACTGCTTGTCTGGGAATCCTATGATGGGATGGAGATCGAGGGATTGCTTACCTATCCTGTGGGCTATAAGCCGGGCGACCGTGTGCCCCTCATACTGATGGTTCATGGCGGACCTGCGGGCGTCTATTCACAGACCTTTACCGGACAGGGGAATATCTATGCCAATCAGTATTTTGCGGAACAGGGATACGCGTTGCTGCGGCCAAATCCGCGCGGAAGCACCGGTTACGGGAAGGAATTTCGTTATGCCAATTTCCAGAACTGGGGATATGGTGACTATGAAGATCTAATGAGTGGTGTGGACAGGGTGATTGAGATGGGTGTGGCACATCCGGACAGCCATACCGAGATGGGATGGAGCTATGGTGGATATATGACCTCCTGGATTGTGACTCAGACCGACCGGTTCAAGGCGGTGAGCATGGGGGCGGGACTCTCAAATCTGGTGAGCATGGTTGCTACCACCCATATTCCGGGCTACCTGATGGCCCATATGGGCGGTCCCTACTGGGGTGGAAATATGGAGTCGTACCAGCGCCACTCCGCCGTCTATTTTATGGATAACGTGATCACTCCTACACAGATCATCCACGGGGCGAAGGATCTCAGAGTACCGTTGGGTCAGGCGCAGGAGTTTTACTGGGCTCTGCAGGAGAAAGTGGTAGATTCAGAAATGATTCTCTACCCCCCGAACCGGTCACGGGCCTACGGAGCCCAAATTCATAGCGGATGTATCGCAGCAGATACTCCGCTGGTTTGATTATCACTTATGCCGCTGACGGGGTCAGTTGAACCAGTAACTCATTTTGAATACAATGGCGCGGTTTCGCGAGTCCATCGTCTCCGGGAAGGTATCTGTTTTGATATTCTGCTTTTCTGGATAAAAGAGCTGGTCGGCGAGGGTGCGTTGAGTGTCTTTTTGAATCATAATTGGATGGTATCTTATTGTTATTTATACCAATACAAGATACAACAACACGAAATGAAGTCGAAGTCAGGACAGTGATTAATCAGGGTTTTTCAAAGCCCTCGAATATTTTAGAAATATTACTCCACTGGGTAATATCGATAAATTCTGCCTCTGGCACCTACGACCCAGCCGTGATTTCGATCTGTAAAATCTATTGCATTTAATGATCCAAGTGATGACGCTTCTATATACCAATTTTCGCCTCCATCTCGCGTGCGATAAATGGTTCCACCACTTGTGATTGCCCATCCATTAAAAAGATCCGTAAAGTGAATATCTGTAATTGGCCTACTAACACTAAGTTGTAGTTCCCAATTTTCACCTCCATCGGTTGTTCGATAAATTACGCCTCCACTACTTGAAGAACCTCCGCTTCTTCCTGCAATCCATGCTTTGTGTTCATTCATCGAGTGTACAGCCAAAAACCTTGCATTTACGTTAGACTTTATTAGTTCCCAGGACAATCCACGATCCGTTGTTCTTCCAACAATACCGATGTAATCCCAATCAGAAGCAGTTCTACGCTCCGTAGTAAAACCAACTACCCATCCGTTACTATCATTATAAGGATAAGGCAAGCTCAAATCGAAAGAAAAATGGACATCTTCCAATGCATATGGAAAATTAATTTCATTAAAATACGAACCATATTGATTGACAGACGACCAACCAAGACAACAATATTTTCTTAACATCCCATATCTACTGCTACCAAATCTTGTAATTATTCCTGAATCAAAATCTCTTCCAAATTCAGTACTAACAAAAAAATGCATGCCCGTAATATTTGGTTGTCCTTCCCAATCATTTGTATGATATCCATGATATTGATTAGCTAATTCACCTGTAATCCGAATAATTACCCCGTTCCACCCACCTATCCATACATAATCTGCATTAGCAAATCGCCTTGTGTAGACAGAAGTTAAATACACTCCTTCCACCACTTTATCCCATTCTTCCCAGGTTTGGCCACCATCAGTTGTTCTCAAAATCAAACTTCTCCAATTTGATGCAGCCCCTCCTCCCACAGCCCATCCACGGCGCTGGTTTACAAAACTTACATCTCTTAAATGAATCTCTGATATTGTTCATGGCCTCCTCCCGGATCCGTACATTTCGGTTCCAAAACTACCTATAACAAACCCAAGGAGGAAAACCATGAATGTATATTGCAAACAACATGCATATTACTGTGG
>SLPZ01000008.1 GCA_007131725.1 Balneolaceae bacterium | reverse complement strand
TCCTCGAAGAAAATTTACAAAGCTCAGATGTTCATGAAACCGAATCAGGACTGCAATATCGTGTAATCGAAGAAGGCGACAGTGACCTGAGGCCAACCGCATCGGATGAAGTTGAGGTACACTATCGCGGGACTCTGATTAACGATGAGGTGTTTGATAGCTCTTACGATCGCGGTGAACCTGTTACTTTCCCTTTGAATCGTGTTATCCCCGGATGGACTGAAGGCCTGCAATTGATGACAGTTGGATCAAAATATCAATTTTTTATTCCTGCCGAACTTGGCTACGGAAACAGCCCGCCTTCCGGAAGCAACATTCCGCCGGGAGCTGTTCTGATATTCGAAGTTGAACTTCTCGATATTAAATAACTTTTTTTCATCGGATGAGTGATTTGTCTAAATTTTCAACAGGCAATTTTTCTCATTCGATGAATTTCCTATCATTCCTGCCACATCCATCCGAATAACCGTAACTTACGGGCATGGATACGCTCACTGCCACATTAAAAGTCCGACAGAAAGCTCTTGAGCTTGGTTTTGACCGATGCGGTTTTGCCCGTGCCGAACCACTTGAGAAAGAAGCTTTCCGGCTGGAAGAATGGTTAGAACAGAACCTTCACGGTACAATGGGCTGGATGGAAAATCACTTCGATAAACGCATCGATCCTACCAAACTGGTGCCGGGTGCCAAAAGTGTAGTTAGCGTAATAGCAAGCTACCGGTTCAAAGAAAATGAAGAATTTGATCAACAAAGAGGCGTGCAAAAAATTGCCAAATATGCCCGCGGCCGGGATTATCACAAAGTTTTTAAAAACCGTTTAAAAAAACTGTTTTTCTATACCAAAGAAATGATTGGTGATATTGAAGGCCGGTTTTTTGTTGATTCGGCGCCGGTTATGGACAAAGCCTGGGCAGAACGTGCGGGGCTGGGCTGGATTGGGAAAAACGGCAACCTGCTGAATAAAGATTTCGGTTCCTGGTTTTTAATTGGCGAGATGATTCTTGATGTCCCGTTTGTGTATGATCGCCCCGAAACCGATCATTGCGGCACCTGCACCCGCTGTATTGATGCCTGCCCGACTGACGCCATACATGAACCGTACCGGGTCGATTCAAACCGCTGTATCTCTTACCTTACCATTGAGCTGAAAGAAGCCATGAACAAAGAATATGAGAATCAGATCGGTGATTGGATTTTTGGCTGCGATATTTGCCAGGATGTTTGTCCCTGGAATCGAAAGGCA
Organism: Balneolaceae bacterium; assembly: GCA_007131725.1. Lineage (GTDB taxonomy): Bacteria > Bacteroidota > Rhodothermia > Balneolales > Balneolaceae > Rhodohalobacter. The sequence continues at coordinate 1,470 of SLPZ01000008.1, read as the reverse complement.
GGTTATGGGCAGATCGATGATCTCCGTCCGCGGCCACAGGTTCTGCAGCCGCCTTTTAAATCATGGAGTTCTGCAAAAGAAGAGGAGTTTCATTCTCTTTTTGAGGGAAGTGCAGTACGGCGGGCAAGTTATCCACTATTCCGGCATAACGCCCGGATTGCAGAGAAAAATCTATCGGCTGAAGCTGATTAAAAGTACTGGTAGTAAATTATAAGAGCCAAAATGGCAAGCAGCGAAAGCCATATAATTATGGAATAACGGCTTAGCTCCTCTCCTTCTCTGCGCTCCCTGAAACTTTTGGGCTTTATTCCCTGCAATAAGAATGTGACCACACCTGCAAGGTTTACACAAATAATGTATGTAACGGTCAATAAAGCAGCCCCCATTGCAAGATCGTACATACCGCTGCCGAGAAGCAGACCGGTGGCAACCATAGGAGGCAATAGTGCTACAGCAACCATTACACCAATAACGGCCGCGGAAATTCCTCTTGTAAAAGAGAGGCATCCGGCGACTCCGGCAGCAAGACCGAGGGCAATGTCTGCAAAACTAACTGTAGTCCTTGAGTTAATTTCATAAACTTCAGGATTTATATTCAGAATAACTCCCATCAGAACGGATAGTATCATACCAAGAGAAAAACCGTAAAAAATTGATCTCATAGATTTTTTTAACAACCATTTATCACCTAAAGTAGTAGCCAGTGCCAATCCTACATTCGGACCAAGTATGGGAGCAATTACCATGGCCCCAATCACCATTGCAGCACTGTCGCGAATCAGCCCGTTTGCGGCAACCACGCAAGACAAAGCAATCAGTACGAAGTAAACCCAGGAAAGGTCTACCACTTCTTTAATATCTTCGTATAACTCCTCCCTGGATATGCGCTTAACTCTATTTTCATTCTGATTTTCTTCGGCAGCATTTTGAACCTCTTCTTCCTCCTCCGACGGCTGCGGTGGCAGAGTTGCAGCTACGGGAAATAAAATAATCCTATAATCATCAGATCCGGAAAATTTAGATTCGAAGTCCTGTAAAATTTTTTCAGTCAGCTCTACGTCTGCGAGAATGTGAATTGATTTTCGGCCTTCATTTATTTCAGTCCATTGCTCGACAACATCTTCAGCGTTGACGATTTGTTCACGAAAAGAAAAATTTTGGGGTGGTAAAATTTTGATTAATCGAAGTGGCATTTCATAATATCAGTGAATTGCTCTTATTAATCAATGTTCTTTTCGATAATCCGATTTCTTTTGAATCTGAAATATCTTAAAGCAATGCAAAAGCTTATGATAAACCAATTAAAAGCCAACTCTGAAACAAAATTGAAAAAAATTCATTAAACTGTATTAGTTTTAATGCAGCCGGTTTTTCAAGATAGTTATTATTTAAAACAAAAAAGCCCGGCTATCAACCGGGCTTTCCTAACTACGTTGGCTTTTTCGGGGTACAACAAGTAATATCTGATTT
>SLPZ01000032.1 GCA_007131725.1 Balneolaceae bacterium | reverse complement strand
TCGCCGGTCTCAGGATAGTTGGAACCGAGCCAGACAATCCGAACGTTCTCTGCAATGGCCGGTTCTTTTTTCAGCGCCAGGGCGATGTTGGTCAGCTTGCCCACCGGCAGCAGCACCAGTTCCTGGTCACGCTCTTTCAGGGCCTGTTCAATGATAAAGTTCACGGCCTCATGGCCGTCAAACTCATCTTCATGCACATACCCGCGGATCTCCTCGAAGGAGGCTTCCGCTCCGGTCAGCAGAGGAATTCGATTATACAATTCTCCGCAGAGCTGCATTACCCGCCGGGCTTCATCGTAATGATCCGAAACAGGAGTGAAGGAATCGAACGTTTCCGGACTGCTCGTGGCATTCACGGTTACGCCTTCAACGTTAAAATGGTCGCCGTTGAACAGCAGGTAGGCGAGGGCGTGCTGGTCGTCCACCTCGTTGTTGGCATCGGTGTCAAAAATCACATCGATTTTTTGCGGCGCCTCATAATCGGCAGCCACTCTCTCATCCGGAACCTCCGCACAAGAGTTCATAAATATCAGCGATATGCTGATGGCTAAAAGGGTTAATAGGTTTGGTAATTTCACAGTTTTTTGATTTTGGTTGATGTTTAATTTTAATACTTGTTTGAGATAAATTAAATCCCCTCTCGAGAGGGGATATGTTAGTCACAAACACGACTTGTCGTGATTTGTTGACTGACGAGGGGTGTGTTCCTGAATCAGGTTCACATCCTTGATTTTTCGGACCCACCCCTGCCTTCCGAAGCTTTAGCGCAGGCAGGCCCGGCCCCTCCCTATCCCGACACAAAAAGCGTGTCGGGACAAGGAGGGGAGTTTTTTAATACCATCCCTTTGCGGGGCAAGCATCACTAATTCCCCTCTCGAGAGGGGACAGACAACGAATCCGCCGGCTGGCGGAGAAGTTGTCAGGGGTGTGTTCCTGAATCAGGCTTTGTACCCAGAAGAACACACCCCTCGTTTGATGAATCGCGCTTTGCGCTTTCATCTGCACTTTTCCCCTCTCGAGAGGGGACTTTTTGGACCCACCCCAGTCCCTTCGTTAGATCGGGGTCCGCCATGGCGGAATCGATATTAAAAATCTTATTGATCGCCCTAATCGGACCGCCTCTGGTTCTTTACCCAAATTCTTACATCTAACTCACATTTTTTGAATCAATATTTCAATTACAGCTTTAATTTTAGCTTTTTTTTAAAACTCAATGATTGAGCCCATGTGGATTATGTTTCATCAACTGCTCAATCTCTTTTGCGATATGATCCGCATCAAAAGTCTCAATGTCTTCATTTTTATATGTGTGCAACCCGTTCGGATCGTATTCGAACCCGTTCCAACCCTCTTCGAAGCCATCCCCTTCGCCAAACAGGGTAAGCCAGCCGGGGCCTTTAATTTCATAATAATCCTCCGCAGGGCCTCCATCGAAACCGCGCACAGCGTGTAAGACTGCACATTGGTCATAGCTGGGATGGGGTTCAATATTACCCTCATAATACAGATAATATGCCCGCCGGGTAATATTTTCTTCCGGAAGAGCTTTAAGGCCGGTCCCCGTTCGTACCTCCAGGCCAACATGAAACGGGCTAAAAAGTACCGGTGTCGGCCATTTGTTCGGGCCTGTAAATGCATCCTTTGAGGCCTGGGTGTCGGCATGAAGGTTGTGTTCTCGTCCGCGCCTGCCGCCCTCGCGTTCTCTTCCGAAACTGCCGGCCATGGATACCATGCGCTTCACTTTCTTTTCCACCAAGTCGCGTCCGTTCAGGTCACTGTGTTCACATGGCCCGCTTTCCAGCAGGGCAGGCAAGTTCGTCTTGGTCCCAATGGTAACGAACGTCACACTGTTGTCCGGCTGTTGAGATAGTACCTCCCGGTATACCTCTATCACCTCAGGCACATCATCGACTGAATTCCAGCCTCGCGACTGCGGATACTCCTCTGCAATTCCTCTGGTAAATCTGGAATCGTGTTCGGGACCGGATTTTGTAGCACCTATAGGAATCTCCGGACGCCCGTAGAACGTGGTGATGGCATCTACGCTGAGGGCAGTCCATTCATTCTGAACAGACACCCCAACGGCCAGAATCCTTGCCTCACCCAGATCTTCGAGGGAGAGAAGTGTTACAAGCGCGCCCACGTCATCCACGTCTGTGGCCATGTCCGTGTCTAAAATCACGTTTACAGGGTCTGATGATTGGGCGTCCGCATTGGTGGCGTAAAACAATAAACAGATCAAAAGCATTATGCCGCCACTTGCCAGGTTCTTGATGATCCCTGCAACACCTTTACCTATCTGTTTGGTAGATGCACTTAAACGTTTGTGTGTAGAATTTGAATTTATCATAGACATCGTATTTACTCACTATTCACAATCACAGGATTTTCCATGACTTGAAAGAAATCATTCATAATTCCGTAAATATCGAACCATTCCCAAAGCACAAGTTCCCGTTCGTTATTGGGGCGTTCAACCCATACATCATTTTCGATGTCAAGGATCGGGGCAGGAATCACTCTGCGCTCGGCCCAGTCCGGATTTTTCAGGATGGCAACGGCGGCCATATCGAAGAGGGCGCGGGAGGGGGGATCGCCGTACATGGTGTACATTTCGAACAGGTTGACCGAATAGTCGCCCCAGTTGGTAAACTCGCCGCCGTGACGGCCCACAACCGGCTTGCTGATTTCGGGGCCAAGGCCCGGCATGCGGTGCAGAATC